>SKNI01000127.1 GCA_007120615.1 Myxococcales bacterium
CATCGAGATCAATAGAATGGGAAAGACGATATTGATCAGAAGCAAAAGCCCCGTCCCTCGGGGGTCGGCGGTCGGCGATGGTGCCGGCCAGCGCCGCTCTCGAAGGGCGTCGATGACTTCTCTCCAGCGACCCATCTGGCCACTATTTCGAAAATAGAAGATCGCTCCTATCGCCATGGCCAGTAGAAGGGTTGCCGGCACGGTCACGAGGGTCATGACCGTGGGATAGGATATCGGAAACGGTGGAATCTGAAGGTTTTGCCCGAAATAACGGACGAAATAATGCTCATGCTCCAGGTGAAAATTCATATACCACTGGACGCGTGAAAAGGTGTCGAACCAGTGCCTGGGCCATAAGGCGTAAAAGAGCAGCGGCCCGAGGGCGGCCATGGCCCAGAAGGCTTTTGGGATCGGCGGCAGCACCAGAGAGGGCCCGTCTTCGGTTTTCTCGAACCGAAACCCTCGCCAGTGCACCAGGGCCCAGTGTCCGACGAGGACGATGGGCAAGAAGAACGCGTTGAGCTTCACCGAGAGTGCGACACCGAAGAGCACCCCTGCCGCCAGCGCCCATCGGCGTGAATCGTAACTCTGCCAGTAGGCGTAGATGACCCAGAACCACAGGGCTGTGATGGGGACGTCGAAACAGGCCAGATGCGCATGAAAGAAAAAGCGGGGCTGAAAGAGAAGAGCGCCTACGGCCACCGCTCCGGCCAGTCGCCCCGCCAGTTGGGTACCGAAGAGGTAGACTCCCGAGAGCAGTGCCGAGGCCGTCACCATCGCCGGAAAGCGCCAGGCCGTCGACGGGCTCATCCAGCCCAATAGATCGTGAAAAATCAGGTGGGAGATCGCAAAAGCGGCCTTCATCACCACCGGATGCTCGCGGTTATATGACCAGTGTTGGTCGATATTCTCCCTGGTCAAACTCGCCGCCAGGTCACCGTTTAAGAAGTTGACCCACAGATCCTGAAACCACCCCGCGTAGAGCGAAGCGGCGTGGAAATAAAACCCCTCGTCTCTGGTAAATCCCATCTGGGTGGTGGCCAGAAAGAGGGCCAGAGTGGCGACGAAGATAAATCCGGCGATGATCAGGTCGGAAGGTCGCTGTTTCTTCGAATAGTTGGGCACGGTGGTGCTCGATTACCAGGAGGCGGTCACGAATCCACGGATCAGGCTGGTGGGAGTGTCGCGGTTTCCACCGGCATCGTCAAAGGCGTGACCCGGAATGAGAAAGGCGGCCTCGGCTCGGTACTCCAACTCGATTTCTCCGATGGCCACCGATCGGTATCGAATGCCCAGTTGAGACTCCCAGCCCATGGTGCGACCGGGACTCTCCGAGCCGGCTACCCCGACCAATTCGCCGCCGGACTCAAAGGTGGCCAATAGATCGCGAATTGGCTTGTGGGTAAAGGCCGCCAGAAATCCCAGGGCCAGTGTGAGGTCGTCGTTGAACGTATCCCACAAAACGACGGGATGGACGTAAAGGGTGTTGGTTATGGCTCCCGATTCGACGAGGTTGTCGATTCCCCGGGGCGTGTCGCGCAGGCGAAGTTCATCTTCGGCGCCGTCGACGCTGTGCTGACTCCAGGCGGGAAGGTGGTGGTCAAAGAGCAGCAAGCCGGCGCGGTAATTGGGGTCGAAACGAAAGCGGTGAAGGCTATTGCCACGGGGATTGGCGTCGCCCGAGGCAAATCCGGTGCGAAGCTGCAGGCCAAGGGACGACTCGATATGTTTTACGTTCAGGTGGGCGGCGGCGCCGGCGGCATCGACGGCGAGTGGTTGGCCGACGACGTCGGTGTCGGCGCGGGTGGTCTCTCCGTGGAGATAGACGGCCTCGGCGGCGACTCGAAACTGCCAGGCTTCATTGCCGCTCGTCCACCGGTGGTCTCCGGCGATGTCCAGGGCCAATACGTTGAGGGTGGAGTCGTCGCGGTCGGTCTGATTCCGATAGGCGCCGTAGGCTCCGAGGCTGCTGGTATCGTCGTCCCACATCAGTGATCCGACGAATTGATAGGCTCGGTCTCCGGCTCGCCAGTCGGCGTTGTCGTCGCGGTATACCGTGTCAGCGCCAACGATCACGAAGAGGTCATCGAGCCAGTCGGGGCCATCGACGGGGCGCAGCGGAGCGGTGGCGAAGAGTGCTCGAAAGACCCGGTCGCCACCAAAACTCTGGCCGAAGAAATAGTCGTCGTCGCGAGCGCCGTCGTTAGCGATGAGCCCGAGGCCCCAATCGCTGGTTTGAAGTCCCACTCGGAGAAGTCCCACCGGGCTCTGCCACTGGGCGTAGAGATTTCGAGGGTCCAGAATCTGTGAGGGATCCGCAAGGGCGCCTTCGAAGGGCCGGGCTCCGTGATTTGCGATCTCCGGCGGGGTCTGGATTCCCGTTCCCAGCAGGCGACCGCTGAGGAGATCGACCTCGGTGACCAGCTCAAATTCATTGAAATATACGGCGTTATAGGCCCGGGTCTGGTGATAAAAGCCCTGGGAACGACCGATACCGGCAGGCCGCTCAAAGGTATCACCCCAGAGCATGACGTGACCGTTCAGGGTAAAGCCAAGCCCCCGATTATGGACGTCTTCTTCGCCGTCAGGCTCAGCCGGAACCAACCTGGGCTCGGCGAACTCGATGGGCTCGTCGTCGGGCGCGGTGGCCAGATCTTCGCCCACCACAGTTGAAGAGAAGAGTAAGACCCCGGTCAGGACGAAGCCTCCAAAGAGAGTTCGCCGGGTAAAAAAGCCGCTATCTCTGAGCATGATAGAAAACTCTGTGATAAAGGTACGCCGCAGTGCAACCACTTATGGGGCGCATCCTCGCATGAGCCGCCGATCGGTGCAACGGAGTGTGCGCTCCTCTACTCGTCGTCGAGAAGGTCGGGACGACGGTTTTGCGTTCGCTCCAGCGCTTTTTGCCGGCGCCACTGGGCGATCTTTCCGTGGTGACCACTGAGCAATACTTCGGGAACCTCATGGCCCCGAAAATTCTGGGGCCGGGTATAATGAGGGTATTCCAGGCGGGACTCCGAAAAGCTCTCTTCGGCAATGGAGTCGGCGTTGCCCAGAACGCCGGGCAGAAGCCGGGTGACCGAGTCTACGATCACCATCGCCGCTACCTCGCCGCCGGTGAGTACGTAGTCGCCGATGGAGATCTCGAGGTCGATCCAGTTCTGGCGAACCCGTTCGTCGACTCCCTCGTAGCGGCCGCAGGTCAAAATCATCCCCGGTCCCCGGGAGAGCTCTCGGGCCAGGGATTGGGTAAAGGGCGTGCCCTGAGGGGTCAATAATATTCGGGGAGCACCGGGGATCGCCTCGCGGGCGTCTTCCAGCGCCGCCACCAGGGGTTCGGGCTTCATCACCATTCCGGCGCCGCCCCCGTAGGGGAGGTCGTCGCATTTATTATGCTTATCGGTGGTGAAATCTCGGATGTTGGAGAGCTCCACGTCGAAATTTCCCCGGTCGATGGCCTTGCCGGTGAGGCTGGTGGTCAAAGGGCTATCGAAGAATTCGGGAAAGAGCGTCAGGATGCGAATGGGAAAGGAGGAGGTCACTCGTTTTTCTCTCGCGGCGTCCAGATTTCCAGCGGCTGGAGCACGACCAATTCTCGATCAAAGTCGATAAATGAGATGGCGTGTTCCACCACCGGCACGAAGAGCTCGGAGTCTTCGTTGCGTCGGATCACGATGACGTCGTTTGCTCCGCCGGTCTCGAAGAACCGATCCACCTCTCCGATGGGCTCGGTATCTTCTGGTAGTTCGCCGTTCTCCTCGGCGGCCAGATAGACCGGAAAGCCGATCAAATCGAGGTGATAGAACTCGTCTTCATCGAGATCGGGGAGGTCGTCGTACTCCACTTCGAGGTGAGCGTGCTTGAATTGATCGATGGCTTCGCGGCCATTGATCCCTTTAAATTTCAGGATGACGAATTTTGGAGTATAGCGAATCTTCTCGATCACGGCTTCCGTGGGAGGAAGTCCGTCGGGAGCGAGAAAGATGCGCATACCCTTGATAAGGGTCTCGGACTCGGGATTGAAGAGAAAGAGCCGGACTTCGCCGCGGACGCCGTGAGGACGGCCGATCTTTCCCAGGGCTACTCTGGTAGGTTGAGGCATTGTGGACGCTCAGTCGACGATGTCGAGAAGTACAGGCTGGTGGTTTGCCACGCCGGAGTTGGTGAGGATCGTGCGCATGGCGCGGGCGATTCTTCCTCCGCGTCCAATGACGCGTCCTCGATGGGCTTTGGGGACGTGAAGTTCAATGCGAAGCTGGTCGCGGCCTTGTTTTCCCTTAACCTCGATTTCGACGTCGTCTTCGAGAAGAGATTCTACCAGAAAACGAGCCAGGTCCAGGTATTCTTCGAGAGCTGCTTCTTGCGTGTTGGCCATCGCTAACGTCCCATCAAGGTTTCAAAAAATGGAGTACAAACGAAAGGGCCCCGACGATCCCGCCGGGGCCTAAATTCGGACGGGGTTGGTCTCAACCCTCGTCGTCTTTCTTTTCTTCGTCTTTCTTTTCCGCTTCTTCAGCGTCGTCGGCCTTCTCAGCGTCGTCGGCCTTCTCAGCGTCGTCGGCCTTCTCAGCTTCTTCAGCCTTCTCAGCTTCTTCAGCCTTCTCAGCTTCTTCAGCCTTCTCAGCTTCTTCAGCCTTCTCAGCTTCTTCGGCCTTCTCAGCCAATTCTTTGGTCTCTTCTTCTCGAGCGGCCTTGGCGGCTTCGGTCTGCGCCTTTTTCTCAGCGGCTTTAGCTTCTTCCGCTTCTTTTGCTTTGGCAGCTTCGGCCTCTTCTTTGGCCTTCTTAGCAGCAGCTTCTTCCGCTTCTTTGGCGGCTTTGGCTTCCTCTGCAGCCTTGGCAGCAGCTTCAGCGGCCTCTTTGGCAGCTTCGGTAGCTTTTTTGCGAGATGCTTCCATCTCGGCCTTTCGTGCCGCAGCTCGCTCGGCTAAGGCAGCGGCTTCGGCGCCTTCCTGGCTGAGGTCGATGACGGCTTCGCCGCGCTTCCACTTGCGAATCAAGGAGCGAACCGTGTCGCTCGGTTGGGCACCGACACCGATCCAATAATCGACGCGCTCGCCGTCGAGTCGGATATCCGGCGGGTCGGGCAGGGGATCGTAGGTGCCAAGCATTTCAATGAATCGGCCGTCGCGAGGGGACCGTTGGTCGGCGGCGACGAGTCGAAAGAAGGGGCGCTTTTTGGCGCCGTGACGCTGAAGTCGAAGTCGAACACTCATGAGGATCTTTTCTCCACTAACCGTTTGTTGCAAAACTAGATTTATAGGTTGGCCCACCATCTGTGGGTAGGCCCGATACGATAGCAATCGTTCAAAGCTGGCAAACCCTAGAGCGTGCCAGTCCCGGTGTCAAGAGGCGCTTGGGGTCGGGATCAATCGGTGAAAGCAGCTTCGATGACGCTGGCTAACTCTCCCTTTTGATGCATCTGCATCAGGATGTCAGAGCCTCCGAGAAACTCACCGCCCACATAGATCTGAGGGATCGTGGGCCAGTTGGAAAAGTCTTTGATGCCCTGACGCTTCTCGGGATCTTCGAGAATATTGACGGCGTGAAAGGGCTTTCCGTAGCTCGCCAGGATCGCCGCTGCACGAGCGGAAAATCCACACATGGGCTGCTGAGGCACGCCTTTCATATAGATGACGACCTGATGTTGGCCGACCTCGCTGGCGATGCGGCTGAGGACGTCCTGGCCCTCGGCGGGCGCTTCGGGAGTCGCCTCGTTAGCAGCTTGTTCGGGGTTGGCCAGGGGGAGAGAGATGGATTTCTTTTCGTCACTCATACGTGGTTCCTCATGGAGGCTTGATGCACAATTAGACAGCGTTTCACAGACGGTAACCGACGGGCCGGGATAAAGATTCCAATGCAGTGGCG
>SKNI01000126.1 GCA_007120615.1 Myxococcales bacterium
AGCCCTTTACCGGGTGGGCGGAGAAGAGTTTGCCGCCCTCCTCATCGATCTTCCGGCGAACGAAGCCGAAGCGGTGGCGGAGCGCTTGCGAAAAGCCGTCGCCTCTACAGCCCATCCCGTCGGGGACGATGCCCCTCCCATAAGGGTCACCATTTCCATCGGACTCGCCGGCAAGACCTGCCTGAATCCTCCCGATCCTCAACGGCTTTATGGCATGGCCGATGAGGCTCTCTATGACGCGAAAGAGGCCGGTCGAAATCGCGTCTGTGCCGCTACTACTGTCGCTATCGCCGTCGCCTGAATCAGCTCGAGGCCGCACTTCGAGAGGCGGCGCCACCGGGCCAGCGACGAAGCAGAAGTGGCAAAATAAAGAGGTCCGCTACCAACGCCGCCGCCGCCGCGATGGTCGTCAACAGGCCGAAATAAAAGACCGTCTTTACACTGGCGAGCATCAAGATCGGAAATCCGCCGACCAGAATGACCGTGGTCACCAATGCCGCCATTCCGGCGTGGCGAAATGCGTAGGCTACGCAATCTCCCCACACCAGCCCCCGACCCTCGGCCTGCTTCCAGTGGTAGAGAAAATGAACGCTATCATCGATGGAGATACCAATAACCACAGCCGCCACCGTCGCCGTGCCCACGTCCAAGTCGATGCCCAGCCAACCCATCACGCCCAGCATCACGAGCACGGGAAAGACATTGGCGGGGAGACTGATCAGGGCCAGCCGAAAGGACCGCAGCCCGATGAGCAGCATCAAGAAGATGATCCCCAGCGCCAGAAAGAAGCTGCGCACCTTGGAGGTCATCACGTATTCGATGATCGTAGTGTAGAGCGGCGGGTAGCCGGCGGCTTCTATGGTCGCCACGCCCGCCATGGTCTCTTCGCTGACCTCGTCGATCCACCCGAAGATATGTTCCAATTGCTTCGCACTGACCATCTCGCTCGTCAGAGTGATGCGCCCCAGGTCGCGCTCCTCCGTGGTGACCCGGGCCATAAAATTCTCACCCCAACCCGGCCTCTCCCGATCCCACTCCAGCCGTTGCATCGATAGCAATAAGGTGAGCTGCTCGACCTGGGCTTCATTCAAGGGCTCGCTCGTATCGGGCCACTCCTCCAGCTCTCCCATATAAACAGCCGCCGTTCGGCGATAGATATCGGCAAGGCTAAAGCCGTTGGTGATAAGCTCGTGCTCCACGGCTCGATTGACGAATCGTTCTGTGGCGGCGAGTACCTCGGGGTCGTCGGTCTTCCGCCCATTTTCGGGGCGGAGCACAAACTCCAGAAGCGAATAGGCCCCCCACTTCTCCTCCATTTCATGATGGTCCATCACCACCGGGGCGCTATCGGGCAAATAGCCCAGCGTGTAGGTGTCGATCTGGACCTGCGACGCCCCCCAGGCCGAAATGGCCACCACCACCAGGAGCGCGCCCACGACGGCGGGGATCTTCTTCTCCAGGAGGCTCCGAATGGCGGCCAGAAAGCTCTCCAGATAGCGATGCTCCGGGGGTGTATAATTATCGGAGAGACCGTGAAGTGCCACGGTCATCAAGAGTATTGTAGCTACCAGCGCCGCGCCGATTCCGATGGCGCTGTAGATCCCGAGCTGGCGAATCACGGCCATCGGAGAGCTGGTCAGGGCCAGAAAACTCCCCATGGTGGTCAGCGTCGTCAAAAGACTCGGGATGCCCACCAGGCGCAGCGTCTTTTTGATGCGTTCGCCGGGATCGCCCCGGGGGTCGCTCTTTCGAAGGTGAATATAGGTCGTCGGCATATGTACGGCGTCGGCGATACCCAGGACGATGACCAGAATTGGGATCACCACGGTGACCATATTTACCTGATGACCGAGGAGTCCATAGAGCCCCAGACAGATGACCGTCCCTACCGAAATCACCGCGATGGCGGCGGTGACGATTCGCCAGGAGCGAAAGATCCACCACATCAAGACGAACATCAACAGATAGGCCAGGCCCAGGAAAATTCCGAAGTCCTGCTCGGTGAGAACGTTGAGCGCCGAATAGATCACACCCACGCCGCCCATCGCGAAATTCTCGGGCCCCATCGCTTCATTGGCAGTATTTCGAACGTTGGCCACCACCGTATCGCGATAGGCGTCAAAGTCGTCCATGACGTCCATCTCGATCCACATCATCGTCTTCTGGCCATCCCTGCTGATGAGACGATCGGTGAACAGAGGATTTTGAATCGTACGTCGGCCGGCGCTCTCGATGAGCTCCGGATCATCGGGCACGGGCTCGGGGATCAGCGAATTAAAGAGCAGACCCTCTTCGGTATCCCAGGCGTCTTTGACGGTCAGAATCGAATGAACTTGGGCCACTCCCTTAATCGCCTCGAGCTCATCGGAAAGAGACTCCAACTCCTGAAGCACCTCGAAGGTAAAGACGCCCGCCTCGTTCTCCACGAACATCAAGATCACTTCGTCGTTTCCAAACTCCTCGTGAAATTCCTCGTAAGTCTGAAGCTGGGGGTCGGTCTCCAAAAACCAGACGGTCAGGGCATTATCGGCCTCCACCGCCGTGGGCAGACCCGGCGAGACCACCGCCACGGCTACCACCAACAAGAGGGCCCAGACCCATCGCAATTTGATAAACGTATTCATGCTCGAAGCTCTTCGAGGTGAAAGGAACTATAAAACCAGGCTCGATCCATTCGCCACAACGCGCGGCTCTCTTCGGTGAGCGATTCCAATTTGCCGGACAGAGTCTCCGGTGGATGCCGCTCCACCAGAAGATTCCAATAGGCGATTCGACCGCCCTGTCGCATCGACCGGGCCAATAATCCGAAGAGTTCATCGGAGGCGTCCTCGGCCATATACTCGAAGACGTCAGAGAGGTTCGCTTTGCTATAGGTCCCGGTCTCGACTTCGGCCAGATGGGTCTCAAGCTCTTCGGTGACGATGGTCACCCGATCCAGGAGGCCCTTGAGTCGTTCGAAATTCTCGCGCTGCAGATAAAGGGGCGCCTCTTCCAGGCTTCGATACCCACCGGTCAAAAAGCGCCGCACATAGAAATTGCCTTTCAGGGGCAACCGGGTGCAGACATCGTGAAACCGACCCAGAAAATAGGCCCCCACGTCCATCTCACCGACATATCGAAATTGCGACGGGTCCCGGCCCCGCTGGGACATCATCTTTCGGCCGTAATAGTGGCGAAAAGCCTCCTGAAACTGGGGCGTGAAGGCTTCTTCTTCAAAGATGCGAGCCTGGGTCTGGAGGTCCTCGGCGTCAAAGAGTCGTTCTACCAGATCTTCGGGCCACAGCTCGTCCAGATAGTCTCTTCGAAAGGCTTCGAAATAACGGTCCAGCCGACCGCAGCGAAAGACACCATATCGAATATCTTCGATCTTCTCGTCCCAGAATGCCGCGGCTTCCGGGGAAAGTTCGCTCTTTACTTCCTCGTAGATCGCTTCCGGTTTTCCACCCGGGGCCACGCCCATCAACTCCACAAAGTCTTCGTGCTCGAGGTGCTCGATGCCGGCGAATTTCAACTCCACCAGATGAGCCTGGGCGGGATTCATATCGATGGCGCTGACACTTCGCGGCTCCTCCAACAAAATGGCCAGCACATTGGTCCCGGCGCTGGCCACGGAGAGGACATCATCGTCGGCGTTGATCTTCAGGCCGTTTGTGACGAGCAGATGATCCTCCCAGACCGCCGAGTAGCGCACTCGGTCCAGGCTCAGCGTCTGAGCGACTTCGCTTCGCAATTTCGGAGTTTCTGTGGTGCTCATCTGGCTAATTTCCTCTGTCGTCGTCGGCGCAACGTGACGCGATCGATCTTGCTATTATGACGGGCGTCCACGGGCATCTCCGAGATCAATTCCAGGGGCATCGCCTGAAAACCATGGTCGTCGAGCCACCGTCGGACCTCATCGACGACGGCGGCACGGGCTTTTTTGTCGCTGGCCACACCTACTTTTAGCTGTAGTAGGACTTCTCCCGAAGCAGCCAGCGGATGGGCCAGGACTGCGGAGTAGCGAACGCCCTCGATGGCATCGAGCTTCGCTTCAATGGGAAAGGGATATACCGTCAATCCGGCGTGCAGAAATACGTCGTTGGTTCGACCGAGCAGCCAGTAGCGACCGTCGTCGTCGACCCTGGCCAGGTCCCGGGTTCGATGCCAGACGCCCCCGTCGGGCGCGGGCAATTTGGTCTCTTTGTCAGCCTCTCGATTATCGACGTAGCCCCGCAGCACATGGGGCCCTCGCACCACCAGCTCCCCTACCTCTCCGGGAGCAACCTCGAAGGGGTTCATCTCTCGCTCATCGAGCACCGGCGGCAGGTCGGGAAGTTTCACCAGCGCCACGGTCGCAGCCTTCGCCAGCCGCCCTACCAGGTAGCCTTCGCCGTCGGCCTCCAGCGATTCCTCCATGGTGGTACTGGAGACGGGCTCGGCCTCGGTAGACCCGTAAATGATGAGTTTCTCGGCCTCGGGCAGTGTTTCAACGAGCTTCTCACAGAGGGTCGTAGGCGTGGGCGCCCCACCGCATCCAACGGTGCGAACCGTGTCCAGTTCTTCGCCCGTCTCCCGCAGATGATCGGCAATTCTTGTGAGATAAGCCGGCGCTCCCGCGACCCGGGTCACGCCGTGCTTCTTGATCTGCGAGACCACCACTTCCGGCTCCACCTTCGCCGGGGCTCGAAAGTCCACCGCAGGGATCACGGTGGTGATTCCACAGCAAAGATTATGAAGCACGACCACCGGAAAACAGGGCATATCGACCTCGTCGTCGGTCGCCGGAAAATGCTCGGCCAGCGCGTGGTGCTGAGCGATGAGCAAGTCGTGAGTTCGGTTGGCTCCTTTGGGCTGCCCCGAGGTGCCCGACGTAAAGGTTATCAACCCCGGGGATTGCGGCGGCCGATGTCGAGGCGGCTCGGTAGACGGCTCGAAGTCCTCGAGCTCCGACAGATGCCGAACGCCCCACCGGGCCCGGTCTACCGAATATCGCTTCAATCCCCACAGCGCGCGCAGCCACATTCGATGCCGCAGCACATCGTCCATGCTCACGATGGCCTTAGCATCGGCCAGCTTCAGCGCCTGAATCACGCCCTTTTTGCCCATCCCCGTGTCGATCAACACCACGGCCACGCCCGACGCCAGCAGCGCCAGGACCAGCACATAGAGGTCCGTGCGCACGCCGAACATCACGACTACTCGGTCGCCTGCGAAGATGCCCGCGTCGGCAAGGCCTGCGCGCAGCCGGGACACCCGCTCGGCTAGCTCCCCGTAGGTTACGACCTCCTCGGAGAGCACTTTCTCGGCGTCGAAATCAGTCGGCACGATCAGCGCCGGATGGTCTGGTTTCTCGGCAGCGTGCCGCAACACGAGTCCCGCCAGATTGGTCTCTTCGGATTCCATCCGTTCTGCGGAGCTTGGCATCGAGGTCATTACGTCTTACTTACGATAGGGTAATGAATCACTGTGTTTTCTTTTCGGTCTCAAGGGTGGAGAGTATATGAGTACCCTTACGATGCAAAGTCCGTTTCCCCGCCGATTTCTGGCGTGGATCGACGAGCGATTTCCCTTCGCCAACAGTCTTCTCTTCTTCAGCCTTTACGCCACGGCGGTCCTTCTGGGCAGTTTTGCCGCCAACGATGGAGCCATCGAGATCGGCGTGCGCGAATTGGCCGGGTTTCTGCCGGTGTGGTGCTTCTTTTTGCTTCTGAGAGTCTACGACGAGCATAAAGATTACGAGGCGGACTGCCAGAATTATCCCGATCGAGTGCTCCAGAAGGGCCTGATCAACCTGGGCCATCTCAAGGTCGCCGGTGGACTGGCCATCGCCACCCAATTCATCGGCTCTCTCCTCCTCGACGGCGGGTTCGGACT
>SKNI01000155.1 GCA_007120615.1 Myxococcales bacterium
AATACGCTGCCCGCATTTCGGAGTTTTCAAAAGCGGTTCTGTCTGCCCTCGGAGCGCCATCGCCCGGACAACCGCAGGGTTTTATGGGGATATAATCATGCCCCGCTGTCGGGAATGACGGGCCCCGGCTATTTCGTTGCCTACGACGACGAGGACACCGGCGAGGTGGTCATCGATTATCGGGAGTTGCCCCCGGAGCGACCCGAGGACTGGCCTCCGATCCTCGACAATAAAGCCCGCCTCGGCCGCTTTGTATACGCCGGGATGGTGGATCGTCTCCGACGAGTCTCGGACCACGTCACCATCGGACGGGCCTATAAGACCAAGCCAATGAACGCCTATTTTACGCTGATCCGCGTCGACTCCTGAGCATTCGGACGCGGGAATGATCAGGGGACCCCTCTTCGTTTCACTGGCTGAGTCGCCACCTAACCTGCCTATCTGCGCCTGCGAAGCACCACCGAGACCATGACCGAAAAGCAGAAATTCGATATCGACACCCGGCTGCAGACTATTCCCCACGAGCCGGGCTGTTATTTGATGCGCAACCGACGGGGGCGCATCATCTATATCGGTAAGGCCAAAGACTTAAAAAACAGGGTTCGCAATTACTTCCAGACTCACGGCGACCCGCGGCCCTTTGTGCGCTGGCTCCCCCGGGTTCTGGGAGAGATCGAGACGATCATCACGGCCAACGAGAAAGAGGCCCTGATCCTCGAGAATACCCTGATCAAGGCTCATAAGCCCCGTTATAACGTTCAGCTCAAAGACGACAAAAACTTCTTATCCCTTCGCATCGACACCGACGAGAAGTGGCCTCGAGTGGTGGTCAATCGAAAGAAAAACGAGGGCAAAGGCCGCCACTTCGGGCCCTATCACTCCGCCAGCTCTCTTCGCAGCACCCTGCGGCTGATCAACAAACATTTTATGCTGCGCACCTGCCCCGACCACGTCCTCAAGAACCGCTCGCGGCCCTGTCTGCAATATCAGATCAAGCGCTGCCCCGGGCCCTGCGTTCTGGACGTCGATCGAGACCAATATATGCAGGACGTCAAACAGGCGATGATGTTTCTGGAAGGCCGCGGCGATGAACTGGTATCCCAACTCCACGCCAAGATGCTGGAGGCCAGCGACGATCTCGAATTCGAGAGGGCTGCCCGGTACCGAGACCAGATCGAGGCGATCGAAAAGGTGCTGGAGCGCCAGCAGGCCGTAGGCGACAGCGACATCGACCGTGACGCCTTTGGCTACCATCGAGAGGGCGACCGCCTCACCATTCAGGTCCTCTTTGTGCGAAACGGTCGTCTCGAAGGAGCCCGCTCCTTCTCGTACACCGATCAGGAATTCCCCGACAAAGAGGTCCTCTCCAGTTTTCTCAATCTTTATTATAACGCCGGAAATCATATCCCCCGAGAAGTGTTATTGCCTATGGAGTTGGACTCCGCGGAGGTCGAGAGCTTCGAGGAACTCCTCGGGGAGATCGCCGACCACCGGGTCTATATCAAGTCTCCGCAGCGGGGCTCCAAAAAAGCGCTCATTGATACGGCCAATACCAACGCCCTTCACTCCTTTAAGGAAGAGCATGCACAGGAGGAACGGACCCGGGATCTATTGGAGAAATTGCAGCGGCGCCTCCACCTTAAAAACCTGCCACGTCATATCGAGGCCTACGACGTCTCCAACTTTCAGGGCCGCCAGATTGTGGGCTCTCGGGTCGTCGTAAGAGATGGAATGCCATCGAAGTCGGATTATCGTCGCTATAAAATGCGTTACCAACGCGGCCAGGACGATTTTGGCAGTATGCGAGAGATGCTCCTTCGTCGGTTTCAGAAGGTCGCCGATGGAGAAGACGATGGTCCCGATCTGGTCGTCGTAGACGGCGGCAAAGGGCAACTCGGACAGGCCCTGGCGGTGCTCGAAGACCTGGGCCTCCACGATATCGACATGGTGGCCCTTGCCAAAGCCCGGGTAGACAAGAGTGGATTTGAAGACTCCGAGGTCACCCGCAGCGCCGAGAGAGTATTTTTGCCGGGTCGTAAAAATCCGGTGGTCTTAAAGAAAAACAGCGCCGAACTCTATTTACTTCAGCGCCTTCGAGACGAGGCTCATAATTTCGCGATTCGATTTCACAAAAAGCTGCGCCGAAAAGAGGGTCTGCGCTCCAGCATCAACGAGATTCCCGGCGTCGGCCCCAAGACCAAGCGAGACCTGCTGCGCCATTTCGGCAGTCTCAAAAAAATCAAAGAGGCCACCCTCGACGACCTTCTGGAAGTCCGAGGGGTGGGTCCGTCCACCGCCACCACGATTCACGACTTTTTTCATCCCCCGGGGGCTTGAAAAGTCATCACAAACCCTCGCCAAGAGTTTACCCTCGACGAGGGGAGGTTAAGTTTATAGTTATCGTACCCGAAGATCATCGCTGTTCGCGACTCCCCACATACACCAAGCCGGGGGGCCGGGCTTTATGCTGCACGATCGCCGGAGATATGCTAGGAATTCGGCACATCCGTCGAACTGACCTAATTTCCTCGCCGGTTGAACTACTACACTCACGGCGTCGACCTGATTGTTGTGTCGTCGCGATTCAAAACGGAGATTTTTCATGCGCCGCAATCTAGTACTCCTAATCGCCGGCCTGCTTATTGCCTCGGGCGGCACCCTTCTGGCCTGTTCTTCTGGTGACCCCGTTCCCGACGAGATGCCCCAGGAAGCCCCCGAATATCAATCTACTGCTGAAGATTCACCGGACCAGGAAGCCGGCCTCGCAAGCGACGAGGGCACTCCTTCCGCTGGCCTTCAGGCTGTGGGCCCGGTGGCCACGGTCAACGGAACCGAGATTCCAGCCGATGCCTTCAACGAGCAGGCTCAACAGCTCCAGGCCGCCGGCGGCGATCTTCCTCCGGAGCTTATGGCCCATCTCCAGGAGCAGATCATCGAAGAGTTGGTCAATCGTCAGCTCCTTCAAGACGCCATCGATGAGGCCGACATCGAAGTCACCGATGAGCAGATCGCGGAGCGGCTCGAAGAATTTCGACAGGAATTCGCCGAAACCTCCCGGGAGCAATACGGTGAGGAGATGGACTTTGACGAGTTCGTCGCCGAGATGGGCATGAGCCCCGAAGAGGTCGAGGAAGTGGTCGCCGAGACCGTGGCAATCGAAAGCCTCCTCGAACAACAGGGCATGGCCTACCCGACCAGCGAAGAGGTCCGAGCCTTCTACGACGAAAACCCGGAGTACTTCACCCAGCCCGAGTCCATTGAAGCCCGTCATATTCTGATCCGGGTCAACGGTGAAGACGAGCAGGAGTGGGAGGCTGCCCAGGAAGAAATCGAAGCGCTTCATCGACAGGTCACCGAAGAAGACGCAGATTTCGCCGAAGTCGCCCGAGAGCACTCCGATGACGGCTCCGCCGAGCAGGGAGGCGATCTCGGTCGCTTCGCACGGGGTCAGATGGTTCCCGAATTTGAGGAAGCCGCGTTCGCCCTGGAGCCCAGCCAGATCTCGGAGCCCGTGCGCACTGCCTACGGCTGGCACGTGATTCAGGTCACCGACCGTCACGATGAAGAGACCATGGAGTTTAGCGAAGTGGAAGCTGATCTGGAGCGCGAGCTTCGCAATCAGGCCATGCAGGAAGCCCTGGAAGACTTCATCGTCGAATTGCGTCAGAGCGCTGACATCCAGATTCACGCCGAAAACATCCAATAACCTGTCAGGATCACAAGGTTTTTGGGTCGCAGAATGAGCGCCACTTCCTCGGAGGTGGCGCTTTTCTTTTGCCCTCCAGATCGGCTTATCCTCTTGACACCAAACGGGTCAGAGCTTACCCCTCTCCCGACGTATAACACTGTCCCAAACAATGACTTCAGGAGCGATCTTTATGACATCCCCCGTCCGCGTAGCAATCACCGGTGCCGCCGGTTCCATCGATTATTCTCTTCTCTTTCGCATCGCCGCCGGCGAGATGATGGGCAAGGACACCCCCGTCATTCTTCAGCTCATCGAGATCACTCCGGCCATGGGTGCTCTGGAAGGAGTCGCCATGGAGATCGACGACTGCGCATTTCCCCTGCTTCAGGACATGATCCTCACCGACGACGTCAACAAGGGCTTTGACGGCGCCAACGTCGCCCTCCTGGTGGGTGGAAAGCCTCGGGGACCGGGCATGGTCCGCGCCGACCTCATCAAGGCCAATGGCCCGATCTTCACCGGACAGGGACGGGCCATCAACGACAACGCCGCCGACGATATTCGCGTCTGCGTTGTGGGCAACCCCTGCAACACCAACGCGCTCATCGCCATGCATAACGCGCCGGACGTACCCAATGAGCGCTTCACGGCCATGACTCGTCTCGACGAAAACCGCGCCAAGAGCCAGCTCGCCAAGAAGGCCGGCGTCACCGTCGACAGCGTCTCCAATATGGGAATCTGGGGCAATCACTCCAAGACGATGTACCCCGACTTCTTCAACGCCAAGATCGACGGCAAGCTGGTCACCGACGCCATCGACGATCACACCTGGCTCAAAGAGGAGTTCATCTCCACCGTTCAGCAGCGAGGCGCCGCCATCATCAAAGCCAGAGGCTCTTCCTCGGCTGCGAGCGCCGCCAACGCCGCCATCGACCACGTCCGAGACTGGTTCACCGAGACCCCCGAGGGAGACTGGCACGCCATGGCAATCCCGTCGACCGGCGCCTACGGTGTCTCGGAAGACCTTATCTTCTCCTTCCCCGTGCGCTGCGACGGAAAAGGCAACTACGAGGTCGTCGAAGGCATCGAGCTCAACGACTTCGCAAAAGAGAAGATCAAAGCCACCGAAGAGGAACTCCTCTCGGAGCGAGAAGTCGTAAAAGACCTCCTCGGGTAATTCGAGTAAGCAAGCAACAAGCAGGCAAGTAGAACACAAAAAAGCGGCCCCCCTGCTTCTGCAGGCGGGCCGCTTTTCTACTTCCTACATACTCTCCCAGCACCCGGCATCTACTCTCCCAGCCCTCGGCATCACCCAGAAGACCCCTTCTACCTTGCCCTTCCTCCGCGCCTTGGCTCCTTGGCCCCTTGGCGAAGGCCCTTGCCCTTGCTTTTCTCCGCTCTCTCCTCTCTTCTCTCTCCCCCCCTCAACCAGCCTTATAGTTAGGAGCTTCCTGCGTAACGATCACATCATGAACATGACTCTCTCGGAGCCCGGCGTTGGTGATCCGCACGAATTGCGCGTTCGTACGCAAGGCCTCGATCTCACCGCAGCCGGCATACCCCATCCCACTGCGCAATCCCCCAATGAGTTGAAAGATATTGGACGACAGAGATCCTCGATAGGGAACTCGCCCCTCGATCCCCTCGGGCACCAATTTATCGTTAGCCCCCTCCTGGAAATAGCGATCTCGGGAGCCCTGCTTCATCGCCCCGATGGAGCCCATTCCCCGGTACATCTTATAGGTACGGCCCTGGTAGAGGACCTGCTCTCCGGGAGCCTCGTCGGTACCGGCGAAGAGGCTGCCGATCATGACCGTGTTGGCCCCTGCTGCGATGGACTTGACGATATCGCCGGAGTATTTGATTCCACCGTCGGCGATAACCGGAACACCTCGTTTGCCGGCCACCTTTGCGACCTGCATGATCGCCGTAACCTGGGGAACTCCGATGCCGGCCACGATCCGAGTCGTGCAAATGCTCCCGGGACCGATCCCGACCTTCACGGCGTTGACCCCCACATCGATCAAGGCTTCGGCCGCTTCGGCGGTGGCGATATTTCCACCGATGATCTGCACGTCGGGATATTTCTTTCGAAAGTCCGCGATCGAATCGAGCACCTTCCGGGAGTGCCCGTGAGCGGTGTCCACGACCAGAACGTCGACGCCGGCCTCCACCAGCGCTTCTGCTCGCTCCCGGCTGTCATTGCCCACGCCCACGGCTGCCGCTACCAGGAGCCTTCCGTGGTGATCTTTAACCGACCCCGGATAGGTGGCCTGCTTTTCGATATCTTTGATCGTGATCAACCCCAGAAGATTCCCATCGTCGCCGATGACCACGAGCTTCTCGATCCGATTGTGGTGCATCAGGCGCTTGGCCTCATCGGTGGAGATCCCTTCCTCAGCGACGATCAGATCTCGAGTCATCAGGTTGGCCACGGGTTGGTCCAGGTCCCGGGCAAAGCGAACGTCGCGATTGGTCAAAATCCCCACCGGACGCTGCCCCTCCACTACGGGCAGACCGCTGATATTATGGGATCGCATCAACTCCAGCGCGGCGGCCAGCGGATCGGAGGCGTGAATGGTGATCGGATCGACGATAAGCCCACTCTCGGCCTTTTTGACCTTGGAGACCTCTCGGCCCTGCGCTTCGGGACTCATATTTTTATGAATCACCCCGATGCCTCCCTCTCGAGCCATGGCGATCGCCGTGCGAGCCTCGGTCACCGAGTCCATCGCCGCGCTCAACAGGGGAATTCCAAGCTCGATATCCGTCGTCAACCGCGCGCCCAGATCTACCTCTCCGGGCAATACGTCGCTGGCAGCGGGAACTACGAGGACGTCATCGAACGTCAGCGCTATGCTCGAGGAGAGGCCGGTCTCTTTGAATTTTGCTGTCATGATCGGAAAAACCTTGGCTTGAGGAAAATACAGTCGCCGGTGCTGTGGATGATATCAAAACCCACGAGAGCGAGACTCGTACCCTGCGGTAAGTAGCGAGTGCTTAGCAAAATTCCGCGCTCGGCTCCAGCCTGCCGACGCGCGACGATTGAAGGTGAGATCCAGAACCGGCATATTTATCGACAATGATGTCTACACTGGTCGCACTCGCCGCCTGTACGCCTGAAGAACCGAATCATATATGGCCAGTGGGGAAAGTTTGAGGTAGTGTCTATCCGTGAAAACGCGAGGTTCCCCCTTTGAGGTTGTAATGCTGTCTCCGAATATGTGTCTTGCTCCCAATAATCACCTGAGGATCATCCTGCTCACGGTGCTCATGAGCTTCTTCCTGGTCGCCTGTGGTCCTGGTGAGGAGCCAGATCCTACCGATGTTTCGGACGCCGGAGTGGATGACGTGGGCGTCGATGATGGGGGAGTTGAAGATGATACGGGGCCGGAAGATACGGGGCCGGAAGATACCGAGCCGGAAGATACGGGGCCGGAAGGTTGCCCTGAGGGGCAGACAGAATGTGGAGGCACATGCGTCGCCACGGAGGTCGATCCTGGAAACTGTGGCGGGTGTGGGGTGACCTGCGAGGCAGGGGAGGTGTGCGCTGGTGGCCAGTGTGCGTTGACGTGCCAGCAAGGGCTGATCGAGTGCGAGGGGACTTGTGTGGACCCGCAGACGAGCAACGCCTTCTGCGGGGCGTCTGGGAGCTGCGACGGGGCCGACGCCGGGGCGATCTGCGAAGCTGGAACCATCTGCTCTGGGGGCGAGTGCGCCCCCACGTGCCAGCAGGGGCTGCTGGAGTGCGGCGGTACCTGTGTCGACCCGCAGACAAGCAACTCCTTCTGCGGTGCCGGTCCGGACTGCTCGCAGGACCCGGGCGAGCAATGTGGGACCATGAAGGCATGCTACGAAGGTGTGTGCAGCACCGTCGTGCTCTTCGAGCAGGTGAGCTATGACCCTGCGGTGACCTTCCAGGACGCACCTGATTTGATGCAGACACGCGTGGGCGTCGCCTGGGACGGGACGAACCTCTGGACCTCGTCCGGTGGATCCGCAACCGGGAATCGCCTCTCCAGGCATGATGCTTTCGGGAACCAACAGCAGTATTACTCCCCTGGGGTTGATATTCGCAGCATCTTCCCAAAGGGCGACGGTACCTCACCACTTTACATGCGCCCCTTCACCAGCAACGAAATCTATGTGCAGACGGCTCCCGGAGTCTTTGAGCTCGACGTCACTCTTGAGGGAGCAATTGCTAGCCAGGCATCGGTCGTATGGGACGCCGACAACGATGAGTTTATCGCGATGGAAGATGGAGTAGTTACTCGGTGGGACGAGTCAGGAGCGCTGCTCGGAACGGTGACGCTGTCGGGCTTCGGAGAGTTGTATCCGGAAGAGAATGTTGAAGCGCGGGCCTTCCGACTCGCCTGGGCAGGGGGGTTCTACCTTACGTACGTCAATGGCCGTCTGTGGGCCTGGAGCGAAGAGGGCGAGCGGATTGGAAGCACGCTGTTGAATGATGCAGGCATAGCGAACTCTTCGCACTTCTCCTTCAGCTACGCCCAGGGCAGGGTGTTCGTCTTGGATGAGCCGGAAGGAACCTGGCGCGGTTATGACGTGGGGCTCTGAGCTAAGTAGCTTCGCTAGCCCCATGTCTCTGCTGGTCAGGCGCCCGGCTCCAGCACACCCCCCTCCCCAAGCGTTGATGAGTTCGAGCAAAACTGGCATGGTCAACGAACGGTTGCCCGATAATCCTGGATCAATACCCCTTCTTTCGGGTGCCAGATGACCACCCTGTCACCCTTCAAAATCATAGAACCTCTGGGACAGGGGGGCATGGCGACCGTCTATCGAGGCCAACACGGTGAGGACGGGGTCGATGTCGCCATCAAGATTCTGACCGGAGAACGAACCCGGGATCCAAAGTTTCACCGAGCCTTTGCTGACGAAGTTCGCGCAGTCGCGTCTCTGAATCATGATGGGATCATCGGCGTATATGACTACGGTCATCTCAGCGAAGACGATATCGGGCCCCACAATCAGCTCACCGCTGGCTGCCCGTTTTTGGCAATGGAACTTGCCGACTCAGGGTCACTTGAGGAGGTCAGCCCCGCGTTGAGTTGGTCGGACTTTCGAAGAATTCTGTTGCAATTGCTCAACGCCCTGGCCCACGCCCATGCTCGTGGTCTGATTCACCGCGATATCAAACCGGCCAATGTGTTGCGTTTTTCGACAAGTCAGGGAGATATCGTAAAGTTGGCGGACTTCGGCATCAGTCACGCTATGGGACGGCTTATGCCAACGTCAAAAGAATTTGAGGTCTCCGGGACCCCGCAATATATGGCGCCCGAACAATTCACCGCCGCGGTTCATCACCTGGGGCCGTGGACCGACCTCTACGCTGTGGGATGTCTGGCGGTGCACCTGATAACGGGCCATGCCCCCTTCGAAAGTCCCAACCTGATCGGATACTTCAACGCTCATTGCAACGGCGCCCGTCCTTCGCTTTTGATGGACGAGACGGTGGCGCCGGTAGGTCTGGAGGAGTGGATTCATCGGCTCATGGCACCGGATCGAGGGGATCGATTTCAGCATGCCGCCGACGCGACCTGGGCCGTTCTCAACCTACCGACTCCACAGCGACCAACGGGATTACTTCGAGCGCAATCGATCAATACATCCACCGCATCGATAACACCGACCTGGACCATGACGAGCATTCCCACAGAGGTCGACCACACGATTGGAACCGATACACCTCTTCTGACAGAAGATCTTCTCACGCCGCTGTCCAAAGATTCGGCCAGCCCTGCCTGGCAACCACCTCTGCCAGCCACCTGGCGCGAAGCTGAGTCCCCTCCCCGCATGACCCACCTTCACGGAGCGGGCGCCGGCCTCTTCGGACTTCGCTTTATTCCGCTGGTGGGACGCCTCCAGGAGCGTGATCTGCTCTGGAATGCATTTCGCACCTGTGTGAACACCGAGAAGCCCGGGATTTCCATCCTCCGGGGTCCCATGGGATGCGGCACCAGCCGGCTGGCCAGCTGGCTGGTTCATCGGGCCAGCGAGTTGGGCGCTGCTAATTACGCGATTGCGTACCATAGCGAGATTCCCGGCCCCGTTGACCCGATCGCATCGATGTTGCGAAGCCTGTATCGATTGCCCCAGCGAGACCCAGAGTCCATCGCCGCCCACCTGGACTCGAAGCTCGCCGGCTGGACGCCCGCCGATCGACACCTATTGGCCACGTTAATCAGCGGAACCGCCGATGACATCCTGCAAAGACCGGATCGATTGCGACTCTTTGCTGGCGCCCTTCGAGATGAAGCCCAACGGCGGCCCTTGATCCTCTGGTTCGACGATGTCCAGTGGGGCTCAGAAGCCCTCGATCTGGCTGCCCACATCTGTCGCAATGAGCATAAGTCCTCGCGCCTGATGATGGTGCTGACCATTCGCGATGAAGCGCTGGCTACCCGGCCCAATGAGACGAAGCAGCTTCGCGAATTGCAGACCTTTGGAAGCATACAAAGCCTCAAGATCGGCCCTCTCACACGGAAAGAACATCAAGAGTTGATCTCGATGTTGCTCGGATTCGATCAGGAGCTATCCCTCAGGCTGGCTCAACGCACCGACGGCAATCCCCTCTTTGCCGTGGAGCTTGTGGGAGACTGGATAGCCAAGGGTCTGTTGCAGCCCGGGCCCGCAGGATTCTCTTTGCCCGACGGGGTCACACCGCCTTTGCCTGATGATCTCTTCGACTTCTGGGATGACCGCGTCGACCATTTGCTGGAAGGTCTCGATCCTTCTGCGGTCAATATCGCCCTCGAAGTGGCTTCGATCCTGGGGCAAATGATACTTACCGATGAATGGCATCGAGGCTGTCTCTTGGCTGGTCTTTCCCAGCCGCTGAATCTTGACGAGTTGACAAGTCGTCTCCTGGATCTGCGCCTGGCGACTCGAACTCCACAGGGATTCTCATTTACTCACGGAATCCTTCGCGAGACTCTTCATCGACGTTCGCGACGCGCCGGGCGCTGGAAATCGCTCCATTACGCCTGCGCGTCGATGCTCGACGAGACCTACCCCGAACATACACCAGGCAAGGCGGAGCGTCTTGCGCTTCATCTTCGAGAAGCCGGAGCACACCAGAAGGCCTTCGACAACACTCTCGTTGCTGCCATGGAACGCATCGCCGGCTGTGATTACCCTCAAGCACTCAAACTCCTCGATGATGGCTCGGCGTTACTCGACATCTTGAAGGTGGGCGACAGTGTGGACCGCGATCATCTGGAGCGCTTGCAGCTCGATATCAGCTGGCAACGACTCGAAACCACCGAGGTACCGAGGCGCGCGAGAGAGTTCTTGCAGCGTGCTCTCGATGGCAACCGCCCACAGATCGTCGCCCACGCCCAGGAGATCGTGGCCCGCATCGATCGAAGAGAAAGCCGAACGGCTCAGGCATACTCCGGCTTTGAAGCCGCCCTTTCCTATTTCAAGGCAAACGGCCTGCGCCTGGAGACGGCTCGATGCCTGGAGGGCATGGCCTGGACCGCCGTGCAGGCCGGAGATATTGCCGACGCCCAGCGACACTACCAGGAGGTGTTGCGCCTTCTGCCGGACCCGGGTTTTCAAGCCATCAAGATCGTCTGTGATAGTCTCAACGGACTTGCCGAAATCGCCCGTCGAAAGGGCGATCACCAGCGGGCACTTCATTGGCTTGATCGAGGCCAGGTCTTCGCGGAGGAAGCCGGAAATACCCGTGTAATGGCCGACATTCTCAATAGCAGAGGTGAAATCCACCGCGAAGCCGGCCAATTCGATCTGGCGGAGTCCTATTACCAGCAAACGCTCGACATCTTTCTCGAACTCGGAGGGGTGGACATCCGAGTCGGCCAGACGAACCTGACCCTTGTCTATCTGGGCCGCCGCGAATATGCACGGGCCCTCGATGTTGCCACAGAAATCCTCGCCGAACTCGATTGCTCCGTCGCCACATTTCACTGCAGCATTCTGGAGGTCATTATTGCGACCTCCCTGGCTGGCCTGGGGCGCTTTGATGAAGCTAAAGAGCACCTCGATCGCGGCATCACCCTCACCGAAAGCATCGTGCACGTGGAGCCCGACACTGCATCGATCCTCGAAACCCTCGCCATATTGGCCGCCGAGCACCACCAATTTGAACTCGCCAGACAGGCCTTAAAAAAAGCGGTGAACACATGGCGTGTATTGGACAACCCGACGCGACTGGCTCGCGCTGAGAAGGCCTTATCCGAACTTTTCGACTCCTGATGACCTTTTTTCTGTCTTGAGAAATGATGATGATCCGAATTCTGACCGTCGCCCTTCTGGTCGCACTCCCCGCCTGTACCCCGGAAGATCCGAATCTCGGCGCTGACCGCGACGTCGGAGAAGATACAGGAATTATTGACCAATCCGACACAGGGACCGACTTCGACGCTCCTGCAGACACCGATGACGCCTCGACCGAGACCGACCCCTGGAAAGAGCTGCCACCTCGACCGTGGTCCTCAGAAGAGGCCGGCCCCTTCGAGGTGGGATATCGCTTCGAAACCTTCGTCTATCAGCCTCGAGGCAACGGGGAGGAGCCCCGGGAGTTGGAGTTATCGATCTGGTATCCCACCTTCGAAGACGACGCTGATGACGCGACCTACTCCGCCTTTTTGCCCCGCCCCGGCGTCTGGCAAAACGCCGAGCCCGCGCTTCGAGACGGCACTCCGATCATGCTCTTCTCTCACGGACATCAGTCCATCAGCGCTCAGAGCTATTATTGGACCGAATTTCTGGCCAGCCACGGCTGGATCGTCGTCGCCCCCGAACATAAATACGGCACCCTCCGAGACACCTCCCCCGATGAGACCGAGAACCTCAAGAGCGCCATCTATCGCCCCCAGGACTTGAGCGCCTCCCTCGATTATCTGCTGGCCTTGCCTTCCGACGATCCCCTGTCCGGGCAAGACTCCGACCGAGTAGCCGCCTCCGGCCACAGCCTCGGGGGATACACCACCCTCGCCATCACCGGCGCTCAACTCGCCGTCGACGAAATCCAACAAGACTGTGACGACGGGACGCTCTCCGGGCGCTATTGCCATATCCTCACGGAGTCCTCGATTGAGATCTTTCGTCAGGGTTTCCTCGATGAGCGCGTTCAGGTGGGCATCCCCATGTCTCCGCCTGGAGCCTTTGTCTTTCGAGATGGACTGAGTGAAGTGGTCACCCCCTCGCTCTTATGGACCGCCGATCGCGACGCAAGACTCCCCAACGAAGAAGAAGGCGATCCGATCTGGGAGAGCCTCTCGGCGCCTTCGATGGTCCGAACTAATGTTCTAGACGCCGGCCATTTCACCCTCTCCAATATGTGTGATTTTTTGGGAAATCTCGACTTCATCCGAGACGACGGCTGCGGCGATGATTTCATCGCCAGCGACGTTATCCACCCCTTGAACAACGCTTATTGTCTCGAATTCTTGAGAGCCCATCTCGATCTGCAAGATAGTGCGCAGCCCTGGTTCACCGACGATCACGAACCGCTGCACCCAAGCCTGCATTTCTCGTTTCCGTCTCCCTGACCGGGCTCCCACCAATTCACACCGCCAGGGCTACACCTCTTTCTTGTCATGACGAATCACCTCGGCCCGCTCCGCGCCACCTCGCATAAGCGTCACTCGTGTGATCTCCGAGGGAGCCTTCAAGCGCATCGGCGGACCCCAGTACCCGGTTCCCCGACTGATATAGATCCAGGTCTTATCCTCTCGATGAAGCCCCACGGCGTAGGGGTGAAAGAAGCCCACCAGTAGATTCCCCGGCCAGAATTGCCCGCCGTGAGTATGCCCGGAGAGTTGCAGGCCGAACTCAGCTTCTGCCGCCGCGTGAATGCTCCCGGGCTGATGGGCCAGAATCACACTGAAGTCATGGTCTGGTGCGCCCTCTTTCGCCTTTGCGGGGTCTGACGTGTGATCGGGCTCAAATTGCCCGGCCGTGATATCGGTGCAACCGGCCACCAGAAGTCTTCCGCCGTCGTGTTCGATCAACCGGTGGGCGTTGTTGAGAACGTTGATGCCATGTTTCTCCAGCGCCTCACACCAGGGCTTGGCCTCCCAATAATATTCGTGGTTTCCGGTGCAATAATAGGTGCCATGGCGAGACTTCAGATCGACGATGGGCTCCAGATCATGCCAGATATGAGAGACCTTTCCCTCGATGAGATCGCCCGTAATGGCCACCATATCGGCGTCCAACTCATTGACCCGCTCGACCACGTGCTCCACCAGCGGTCGTCGAATGGTCGGTCCCACGTGCATATCGGAGAGTTGGACGATGCGAAAACCCTCCAACTCCGGCGGCAGGTCAGCTACGGGCACCGTCACGTCTACGACGTCCGGCAGGCGACGGGCCTGGTAAAAGCCCCAGGTCGTGCCGACGGCCGTCACCGACGCCGCTCCCAGATTTAAGCTGGTCTTAAAAAAGTCGCGCCGAGACTCATCGACCAGGTCCTGATCGTTGCCCAGGGCCTTCTCCGCGCCTCGAAACAAAAGCCATCCCAGATCTTTTACTAATACCACCGAAAAGAGGAGCATAAACGCGCCCATCCCGATATAGTGAATCCATTTTATCGCCGAATAGACTGGCTCAAAATTGGGAAAATTGCGCATCAAGAGCCCAACCATCCCGAGCACGAAGTGGGCGGTGAAACCAAACCAGACCACCCGCTTTCGGCGGGGATGGAGCGACGAACCCAGGCTCCAGGCCAGATAGGCGTGAGCCCCGCCCCAGATCACCAGGAAAACTACAAAAAACAGCCACATCTGTCGTCCTTATACGAAACCTACCTGGATACAAACTCTAGCGCTTCGATACCATGCGCACCCTGGACGAAAAGAAAACCTCGAATCTTGCAGCCGATGTCATCTGGAACTATTTTTCGAGCCGACGACGACGTCCGTGCTCATGCCTTCACGGAGCGCGGACGTCCCCGTCCGCATCAAGCGAAAAGCGCTTTTTCTTCCATGCGGACGAGGACGTCCGCGCTCCTTTTCAATCTCGTTCTACCGATCAACGTGGCTCACACCCCAACACCGATCGCTGATTGATCATTATAAGAAATGCGGCGATAACCTATGATCCGTCGCCCGGAACAACATGGTCGACCTCGCCAAAAAACCGAGCATTTCACCAACCCGACACCTATCAAAGCAGCGACCCTTTAATCTTATTCGCCGCCGTTCAGGCGACGCAAATAGAAGGAGTTTCGGGCCTGCACGACGTGCTTTTACCAACTGCAATTCATCACACTGCCCATTACTTTCTGGAGTGAATATGAGTACCCCCGCACTTCGCAAACCTCTCCTGGCCTCTGTGATATTCATCATGGCTCTCGGGACCGCAGCTTGCCCGGCAACGCCTGACGACGACCTCATCGATGCCGGCGAAGATGTCGTCGAGGACATAAGCCATGACGACACCAGCGATGGCGACGCCAGCCATGACACCGGGGAAGAACTCGATGCTGAGCCGGACGCCGAGCTAGACGCCGAGCGAGACGCTGAGCCTCACACCGATGCAGACGTTATAGAAGAACCGGAGCCCGTCGATCCCTGCGAAGACCCGGTCCCGGCCGACGCGATCGAAGCCGTAGACCTCTCCACGGGGCTCTTCATCGGACAGCCTTCGGGCTTTGACGGCGCTTCGGCGCCGAGCGTCCTGGTCGACTCCTTTGAAGAATACGCGCAGCACTTTGGAATCGACCCCGATGACACTCTCGATGAAGACGACGCGCTCGAATGGTCGGTGTCTCTCTTCTTTGAGAACGGCGGCGAAGAAGCGTGGATCTATCCAACAGAAGCCGATGTCCCGACGCAGATGGAACTCGCCGGCGTCGACCTACCTCCGGGATTGCTGGTCATACCCGGGCTCTCCACAATCGCCGACGAAGCCGACCGGAGCGATGCATTCGACCTCCTCGGCGGGCTCCTGGAGCGCGACGAGCATCGACATGTCTTCTTCGTCGGTGAGCTGCCGCAGTCCTGGAGCATAGCCGAGATCGGTGACACCGAGCCCAAAGTGCCTCTCGATTTCTACGGAAATCAGGTCGCAATTTATCATCCATGGCTGCAGATCACGGCCGATGATCAAAGCATCGCCGTCGGTCCCGCAGGCGCCGTCGCCGGCATCTTCGCCCGCACCGATCGCAGCCGCGGCGAGTGGAAGGCTCCTGCCGGGCTCGACGCCGAGTTGGAGGGAGTGGAGTCCCTCGATCAGGACGTGAGCGCTTCCGAGCAAGAGATCTATGTTGAAGGCTTCGTCAACGCCCTGCGCGTCCTCGATGAGGAGCCCGTGATCTGGGGCGCCCGCACCCGAGAAAACCCGGCGGGAGAAGGTCAATATATCTCCGTTCGACGACTCACGAGTCTTATTGAAACAAGCGTGCTTCAGG
The DNA here is from genome assembly GCA_007120615.1 of Myxococcales bacterium. Classification (GTDB taxonomy): domain Bacteria; phylum Myxococcota_A; class Bradymonadia; order Bradymonadales; family Bradymonadaceae; genus SKNI01. The sequence continues at coordinate 16,086 of SKNI01000155.1, forward strand.
GAACCCACTTTGCAGCCTGGGAACCCTACGAAGAAGAAGATCTCTGGGATACACTCGCCGACAAGGTCGAATCCTTTCTGGACGGGCTCTTTCTGCAGGGTGCATTGCAGGGCACGACCGCTTCCGAGGCCTACTTTGTGCGGGTGGACGAAACCACGACGAGCGTGGCCGACATCAACCGAGGTGTCGCCGTCGTGGAGCTCGGCTTTGCTCCTCTTCGACCGGCGGAATTTCATATCTTGAGAATCGAAATCCCCGTGGCGACGTGCCTGTAGAGCATCACCGGGTAAACACAAGTGCCAACCCCGCCTGCAAAGCGAAAGGCTCTTCAAATTGCGGGAAATAGTCTTCGGGGTTAGTGATGGAGACCAATATATCGGGGATGATCTGGACTGTATCGGTCACATCCACGGCGAAACCAAGACCACCAGAAGCGGTCCACACGGTTCCAATATCGATAGGAAGCGGCGTTCGTCGCACGGTTCCTTTGCCGACCCCAAAGATCTGACCCCAGGAGAAATTCCACCCGATGACCAACGGAACTTCCAGAAAGAATACCGGAATCGGGGCGAAAAAATCATCGCCAAAAACGGCATCCACGAGCGCCCCGGCTTTAAGTCCGGTCAACACATCGAGACCCCAGTCTTCGTCCTCGGAGCGAAGCAGTTGAAGTCGCGGCTCCATCAGAACACCAAGACCAATGATCCGGATCCCGAGGTCGACCCGCTCCGACTGACCCCATCGATGAATATATTGGGGTGCCGGATAGACCCCTCCGTTGGGATTGATAACCAGCGAAGTTCCCACGGCAGAGCTGGACTCTCCGGGCTCCACCGTTCGGGCGGTCCCGCCGGTCATCGAAAGACAACCAGAACAGAGAATACCCGCCATAAGCAGCATCAAATACCAAGACTTCTTCACAGCGTGCTCCCGAGTCCAACGCCAGTTATTTCATTTCACCAGATCTCGTGTATAGCAAACCTACCTATATCCCTCAGCACTGAAAATACTCCAACACGCCATCATTGTGGGAATCCTCACCGGGCTGGCCCTGCTTGGAGTTGGGATTCGTCGTGTGGGTACCGCGCTCGCGGGCGTTGCACTTGCGGTCCGGCGTCACCGCAGAAACCCCGAAATTCCCGAAGGAGTTGTGAAAGCAGATGTCACGGCCTATTCTCAATGAAGTTATTCTGACCTAAATCTTCTGTTTCAGAAGTCCACCATGACCCCTTTTCGTACGCTCATCGTCGCCCTTTCATGCCTGCTGCTGCTCGCCGCCTGCTCAAAAGACAGCGGTGAAGTCGTCGTTGATGACGTGGGCATAAATGGCCAGGTCGATACCGAAGATTCCTGCGATTCCATCGGCTGTGCAGAAGGCGAGGCCTGCTACCGCGGGGTCTGTTATTCGACCTGTAACGAAGAAGCCGACTGCGACGATACCTCTCGATGCTACCAGAGCCACTGTGCTCCGCTGGATTGCGGGGGCGTCTCCTGCGTGGAAACTGAGCAATGCTACCGAGGGGTGTGCTATCCCTTTTGCGCAACCGACTCCGACTGCTCCAAGGATCTCAACTGCAGCGACGGAGCCTGTGTCGACCCCTGTGAAGAGATCAGGTGCGGCGCGGGCAACGCCTGCTACCGCGGGGTCTGCTACGAGACCTGCGACGAACAGGCCGACTGCGACTCCGTGGAACGCTGCAGCGACGAACTCTGCCTGCCGCTGGACTGTGCGGACGTGAACTGCCGCAACGATGAGACCTGCTACTATGGCGTTTGTTATTTATTCTGCGACGAACAAGCCGACTGCGATGATCCCGGCGCACGGTGCGAGGAGAACGCCTGCGTCGCTCCCACCTGCGACGACGGCATTCAGAACGGCGACGAGATCGGCATCGACTGCGGCGGGCCCGACTGCGACCCCTGCCAGGTGGCCCCTTCTTTCGTCACCGTCTGGCAGACCGATCATTCTGGAGATTCCAGTGACAATCAGATCACCCTGCCTCTCGTCTCTGACGGAAATTACGACTTCACCGTTGCGTGGGGTGACGGAGCGGTGGACTCGATCACGAGTTGGAATCAGCTGGAGACAACCTATACCTACGATCAGCCCGGAGTCTATACCGTGACCATCGATGGCGAGCTTACCGGATGGGCATTTTCCGGCGGCGGCGATGCCCAAAAACTCGTCGCGATTCAACGATGGGGTCTACTCCAATTGGGCAATTCCGGCAATTATTTCGACGGTGCTGCTAACCTGGAGATCACGGCGACGGACATCCCGAACCTGGAAGGAACCACGAATCTGGAGCGCGCGTTCCGAGACTGCTCGAGTCTAACCACGGTGCCGTCGATGAACGACTGGGACACCTCTCAGGTCACCGATATGAGCGGGATGTTCTTTAATGCGAACGCATTCAACCAGGACATCGGCGCCTGGGACACCTCTCAGGTCACGGACATGAGTTTTATGTTCTACAATGCGAACGCATTCAACCAGGACATCGGCGCCTGGGACACCTCT
>SKNI01000376.1 GCA_007120615.1 Myxococcales bacterium
ACATTGTGTTACAAAAGAGGGCGGCGGAAAACTTGAAGAATTGCTTCAAAGTCTTCACTATTAAAGATGCCTTAAGAGGGCAACTATAGAAAATACTTTGGTCCTATCGAATGCGTATTCTGCAGCTACGATCTCGTTAGCGTTCGGCTATCGATCTCTGGCGGAGGTGCGCCCGATGAATGAGGATATTATGTGCAATGAGTGGAGAGTCAAATTCGTTGTCAGTTTGGTCGTGTGTCTCATCATTATGCTCGCCGGTCTTGGCACCGCGGTTGCTGAGGACTTAGAACCAGGCGAATTGATGGCCAGCATGAGCACCGCGCTTGCTGAACAATCAGAGCAAGGGCAAGCCCAATTCTGTCGGACCATAAGCGCCTCGCTGAGCGCCTCGTTCTATACGGATGGCTGCGAAAGCCAGGTCGGAATGTGCACGGCAGGTGATCTCTTACGCCGAAGTGGCGGCCAGGTAGTGGGTTCGACGGATTATGTGGCCGACGGCATCGGTGGAGGAATTATCGGGGAAGACAGCATCGTATTTCCACCGGTGGAGCCGCCGACGACCTGGACCTATGCGGGCATTTTGACCCTGATCACAGACCTGGGAGATCTCATAAGCACCGACGTCGGTGTCTTTGACACGGCCGGGGGTGGGTTTACGGAACTCAACCGGGTTCAGGGTGGTACCGGCATCTTCGAGGGCGCCACAGGAACATTCTTCATCAACGGGGAGTCCTTCCCCGATGGAAGCGGCTTTGATGCCGACATCACCGGCGAGATCTGCGTGACTTCCAGACGAGCGGCCGGTCAACTGCGACAGGTCTTCCTTCCTTAACGATTGATGGGGGGAGGTGGAACGCATTGCTTGTGCGGGAATACCTTCCCCCGCCAAAACCGTTCTTGCGACGATCCGGGAGTTGAACGTGACAGGCCTGCTCGGTGAGTCGTCAAAAGCCCGGAGCAATCTGCTCTCTGGGGCCCAGAGCAGGAGCGAGCGATTTTCGTTCGCGACAACGGGCAACTTCTGGTATGCCATCGGGGAAGAGAACCTGTGTCAGGAAACCGTTGACCAACGGCACTCCGCTCCTTTGCCTCTGTCGGCAGGGAAGCCAAGCAAGGGTGCTACGCTTGAGAATGTAGAAGATATGCTCAAATTTATCTCCTCTTTATTCGGTTCTGCTAACGAGCGCTACCTGAAGGATTCGCGCGCGAAAGTGGCCAAAATTAATGAACTCGAACCCAGATTCGAGGCCATGGACGACGCCGAGTTGCGCGCGATGACCGGCGAGTTTCGTCAGCGATTGGATAACGGCGCGACTCTTGATGATTTGATGATCGAGTCGTTTGCCGTCACCCGTGAAGCCGCCCGCCGGGCGCTGCAGATGCGTCATTACGACGTGCAGATGATCGGTGGAATGGTCATGCACGAGGGAATGATCGCCGAGATGAAGACCGGTGAGGGTAAGACCCTGGTGGCCACATTGGCGCTGTACTTGAACGCTCTGGAGGGCCGAGGAGCCCACCTGATCACGGTCAACGATTATCTGGCCCAGCGTGATGCCGCCTGGATGGGCAAGCTCTACCAATATATGGGACTCTCCGTAGGAACGGTGATCAGCAATCAGCCGTCGGCGGTTCGAAAGAAAGCCTACGCCGCCGACATCACCTACGGAACCAATAACGAATTCGGCTTTGATTATCTGCGCGATAATATGAAGTTTCGCCTCGAAGATTACGTGCAGCGAGATCTTCGCTTCGCCATCGTCGATGAGGTCGACTCCATTCTTATCGATGAGGCTCGTACGCCGCTGATCATCAGTGGTAAAGCCGATATGGAGACCGAGCTTTATTTCGAGATCAACAAGATTGTGCCCTACCTCAAAAAAGATGAGGACTATCTGGTCGATGAGGAACATCGAGCGGTGACCCTGACCGACAGCGGGGTCAATAAGGTCGAAGAGAAGATGGGGCTCGATAATCTCTATGACACGGTCCACATCGAGACGGTGCACCACGTCAATAAGGCCCTTCAGGCGCACACTCTCTATCAGAAAGGCGACAAATATATCGTCAAAGACGGGGAAGTGGTCATCGTCGATGAGTTCACCGGGCGACCGATGCCGGGAAGGCGTTGGTCCGACGGACTTCACCAGGCCATCGAGGCCAAAGAAGGCGTGGAGATCAAAGACGAAAACCAGACCCTCGCCACGGTCACCTTCCAGAATTATTTACGGATGTACGACAAGCTCGCCGGCATGACCGGTACGGCCGATACGGAAGCCGAGGAGTTCCACGAGATCTATGACCTCGAGGTCATCGTGGTTCCCACCAATAAGCCGATCGCCCGTCTCGATCACGACGATCTGGTCTACCGAAGCTATCCCGAGAAATTCGAGGCCATCGTCGAACAGATCGTGGAGTGCAATAAAAAAGAGCAGCCGGTGCTGGTGGGAACGACCAGCGTTGAGAAATCAGAGGCCATCGCACAGGTATTGAAGCGAAAGAAGATCCATCACGAGGTCTTGAACGCCAAATTCCACGGTCGGGAGGCCGACATCGTCGCCCAGGCCGGCCGCAAGGGCTCGGTGACCATCGCCACCAATATGGCCGGTCGTGGTACCGATATTTTGCTCGGCGGAAATCCGGAGCAGATGGCCAATAATCTGGTGGGTGTTCCGGAGGTGCCGGAGTTTACTCCGGAGAATGAGAAAGATCAGTATTTCACCCCCGAATACCGAGAGGCGCTGGCCAAGTTTGAGAAGCAATGCGCCGAAGAGAAACAGGAGGTCCTCGATGCCGGGGGACTCTTCATCATCGGTACCGAGCGTCACGAATCGAGGCGGATCGACAATCAGCTTCGTGGTCGTGCCGGACGTCAGGGAGATCCCGGTGGAAGTCGGTTCTTCTTGTCGCTGGAAGATGATCTTTTGCGTCTCTTCGGGGCCGACAAGATCGGAAAGATCATGGACACCCTCAAGATGGAAGAAGGGGTTCCGATTGAGCATAAGATGGTCAGTCGAAGTCTGGAGAACGCTCAGAAGAAAGTAGAGGGTCGAAACTTCGATATCCGTAAAAACGTCCTCGAATACGATGATGTGATGAATATGCAGCGTAAGACCATCTACCAGATGCGTCGAAACGTGCTGCGCGGCGAAGACGAAGACGGCCGCGGCCTGATGGAGATGTCCATGGACCTCTTTGAGGACGTGGCGCTCTCCACCATCGACAGCTATTGTCCCAAGGCCGTGCGCCACGAAGACTGGGATCTTGAAGGGCTTCAGATGGCCTTGAAGCAGGTCTTCAATATCGATTTTGATTTCAGTGATATCACCGGTCGCGACTCCATTGAGATGCGCACCTGGGATCAAATCTCGGGCATGATCAGCGAAAAAGAAGAGATGCTCGACGAGATCGCCGACAAGATCAACGAGCGTCGTCAGCAGGTCCGAGAAGCCGAAGAAGCAGCTCGTAAGGCCGCTTTAGAAGCCGCAGAGGACGCCGGCGACGGTGGAGACTGGCAGGACGCCGAAGAAAAAGAGGACGTCACCGGTCGCGATCTCTTCGACGAGCAGATTCAGAACCGATACCTGCGAGCCATCGACCGTTTCTGGCGCCAGCATCTTCAGGCCATGGAGCAGCTTCGAGACGGCATCGGGATGAGCGGTTATGCTCGAAAAGATCCCAAGCAAGAGTATAAGAAGAAGGGCTACGATCTCTTCTTGGATCTCCTGCTCAATATCAAGACCAACGTGGTCGAGTTCATCGCCAAATTTGAGGTGAAGACCCCGGAGTCGATTCAGCAGGCGCCGGCACCGCAGCATCAGGTTCCGGACCGAATCGTGCTCAATCGAGGACCCAGCGGCGGAGAAGGAGAGACTGCCGAAGAGGACGACCAGACCTTCCAGCGAGAGCTGCCCAAGGTCGGAAGAAACGATCCATGTCCCTGTGGCAGCGGCAAGAAGTATAAGAGCTGTTGTCTGAGAAAGGAAAAGGCCGCGTCCTGAGAATCTTCGTTAGAAATATCGAGGTCACCGGTTTTCACGGGGTCTATGAGGAAGAACGACGTGACGGTAGACGTTTTCAGATCGACCTCTCCGTTGTAATCGACGAGCAGGCGTCGACGGGCACCGATGAGCTGGGTGATACCCTTGATTATCGGCGCCTGGCGGAGATCGTCTGTGAGGTTGTCCACGGCCCCAGTCGGCTTCTGGTTGAGAAATTGGCCGGCCAGATCGTGGAGACTACATTGGAGCGCCATCCCGAAGTGAGGGAGGCTACCGTAGAGATTCGAAAATACGCTCCCGGTGTCACCGGCGACCCCCAGTGGGTTGGAGTAGAACTGACGGGACATCGCCAAGAGAGCTAAACAGAAGAGTAGCGATGTTTTTTGAACGTTCCGGACTTCATATCTTCACCTTTCGGGGCATCGATGTCCTCGTATCGTTCTGGTACGGGTTTTTGATGGCATTGGTGGTCTTTTTATGGCCCAGCCTGGGAGCGGGGACGTTTGTGGGCGGGGTGATCCTGGCGATCGCCATCACCATTTCCCTTCTGGTTCATGATTTCGGGCACGCCTTCGTAGCCAAACGCTATAACTTGGGGCCCACGATCATGCTCCACGCCTTTGGCGGATTTACCCTCACCGATCGAGAAGCCCGAAGCGACGGGGAAGACGCCAAGGTCTTATTGGCCGGCCCTCTGGTGGGATTGGTATTTGCCGGGATCGTGGGTCTGGTGATGCTCTTTTTGCCGGGGGTTGTGGCGGCGTCACCGGTGACGAGTAGCTTATTTCAGGGCCTTTTTACGGTGAGCGTGGTCTGGAGTCTGGTGAACCTGTTTTTACCGATTTATCCCCTGGACGGGGGGCGGCTCTTTCATCTGGTGATGCGACGGTTTACGAGCGCCGAGAAGGCACGCCGAATTGCCCTGAACGCTAGTATTTTCACGGTGATCCCGGTGGCGATCATCGGGCTTTTGCAATTTGGGAGTTTTCTGGCGGCTATCTTTGCGCTTTACGTGATCATGGACAACGTCAACTCTTTGAAGACCAATCAGCCCCTGGTGATGCGCTCCGGCGGTCGGTCGAGCAAGAAGGCGTCGAGCTTTCACGATGATCTACTGGAGGAGGCCAATGAGGCGATGAGCGAGCAAGACTGGAGGGAAGCGGCCCGACTTGCTCATCATATGCGAGCGGTGGGTTCGATGCCCGAGAAGATGGCCGAGAAGGTCTGGACCATCCTGGGCGTGGCCACCACCGAGATGGGGGAATACGAAGAGGCCATGAATTACCTCAAGCGGGCTCCGAAGAGCTCGGCGGTCAAAAAGGCGATTCGCCGCTGTGAGGACGAGATGGGTGGGACAAAGGCAGCGGGCTAATAGGTCATTGTAGGCGACGGTAGGTGGACATTTGAGCGGCCTCACAGCCCTCACAACAACCGACCATAGCAGTTGCTGCAGAGCGCTGTTTCGCTATCCTCGGTTTCAAAAAGCTCGGCATCATGCTCATTGAACGGTGAACCGTGTTCCCACGTTTGCTGGAAATCATCATGGGGACAGAGAGTTGAGAGGGGTGCACATTATACAATCGCTCAAGCCACATAATTTGGTAGTAATTGGCCCGATAATCGGTCCATCTTCGGTCACAACTCCCCCGCCATTTACTTTGATATAATGGGAGGACGAGGGGGCCCTCTAAGGAGTTTAGCTGTCCCCAGGCGCGTCACTTCCGTGCAGCGCGTGGAGCAAGGCTTCGGGCTCTCGATCGACCACGCGCAGCAGGGCTCACGCAGGTCCTTCAGGAGTTCGGCGCCCCTGCTCCCCCTGCTCCCCCTGCTCCCCCTGCTCCCCCTG
>SKNI01000166.1 GCA_007120615.1 Myxococcales bacterium
CGATGTCACCATCACCGACGTCGGGATCGTCTGCGTCGCCCGAATCCGGCGTCGTTTCGACGTCTAATTCCTCTCCGCCTCCGCTGTCCAACTCTTCCCCGACGTCGATGCAATAGCCACTGATACACTCCGCTCCCTGGGGGCAGGGAGTCTCTGTGTCACAGCTAACCTCGCCAAGAGATCCCTGATAGGAGCACCCGGAGAGCACGAAAAGAACGATGGCAAAGAGTCCAGAGAGAATTGCGATGGTTCGGATATTGGCCACGGATTTCACAATAACTACCTTCATTTATTGGTTCACCAGAAGTACGTGCTTCCCAAATCTTTTCATCCCGAACGTCGAGATTAGTCTACCGCCCGTTGATCGAGGAGATCAAAATAACGCTCGAGCCCCCTGTGATTATCACCGAGCCAAAAACCCATTCGCCGCAGGGCAGCTTTGCGATCCTCAATGCTCATCGGGTCGTCTGCGTCGGGATTTTCACTGAGGTAGCGCATCACCATCGTGGAGAGCACCGACAACGTAGAATCATAGGTCTCTCCCGAAATACTGGCCCGACCGAGGAGCTCCATTCCATGTCCTTCGTTGTCGACTTCCCCGGCCATACCCAATACTCGAGCCACGATGGTGCCGTTGGGAAGATCGCGGTGGGGCTCAGCGGACTCCTCGCGATCGGGATCGAGAATGCTCATAATGAAGCGGCCGATCGGCATCAAGGCTTCCAGATCAAAGGCCTGCACGATCAATCCGTAGACCATAAAGGCCATCTGATCGGTGCGCTCACCGGATTCTGCGAAATGTCCCAGCATCCCGGCCAGAAGGTGTCGATCCTCCTCATCCTTGTGAAGGGCCTCCAGGAGCTCGACCACCGCAAAAAAACCGCGCGAGGTATAGATCTGCATCGCCATATCGGGCAACTCTTCCAGCAGCCAGGGCTCGAACCGGCCCTGCTCTTCCTTTTGTCGGGCCCGTTTGGCGAGGTACCGCAATCCGTGAGAACCAAACGCGATGGTCCCCTCTTCGGCAAACCGCGCTCCGCCTTCGTCCTTTTCGGCCCGCAATACCACGTTGAAAAAGCCCTCCACTGCCTCCGTGACGTGCTCCATGGCCTGTTCGTTATCCTCGATCCGCTCCACCATCGTCGAGGCCCGGTCTAATACGACGTCTACTCGACTCAAATTCTCCAGCTCCCTTCCATCCGCCAGGATTAAACTGGAAGGCCCCGAGCGCAGCTCATAGTCATCGTCGTTTCGAACCCATTTATGGATTAACTGCCGCAGCCGCTCATCGATGGCCACCCCGTGGTCATCGGTGAGATTTCTGGTCGACATCGCCATGCCTCGAAGGGCATCAAAGAGGGTTCCATCTTCAAAGATGGTCACAAGCGCCGGCTCCAGGCTCACAAGATTGGACCCTTTCATCAAAGAATCATTGCCCTGGGCGTCGGGATAGAGATCGGAGCGACTCGAATAATGATCGTGAACGATGATGAACAACTCCGCCATCAACTCTTCTCGATCGTGTTTGGAAAACGCCACCGCCAGTGGATAAAGTACGTCGATCAGACCGCTGGCCTCTGAAGCAAAGAGTCCGTCGGCGTGGTGAGCGGCCATCTCAAAGCCGTCCTTGCAGCGCGGATTGGTCACATCAAGGATCACATCATCTTCTTCGTAGCGCAGATCCGGTTGATTGAAGAGCCGGGTGATCTGATCGGGGGTGGGCATCGTATCGAGGCGGGCTCCGAAGAGCTCGCTGGCGATGCTCAAGACCTCTCCCACCGTTTCATCATCCACCAGACCGGGAACGATATATTTTAGAAACTCTACGATCTGACCCAGGGAGCTCTGGGTGAACTCATCGGAGATATAATCGGAGAGGTTCAATTCTCCCGCTACGGAGCGAATAAAGGCCTCCGCCGCCCCCGGAAGCTCCACCATGGGAGGCAGATCACCGAGATCGAAACCCGGCACATGGGCTTCCTCAACGGCCATAATATATTCTACCCCTGCAGTATCTCGCAGAAGGTGAAAGAGGCGCTGCAACATGCTTCGATTCAGCGCAGACTCCGGTGAATCGTGATCCATCAAATCCGAGAAGATCTCATCGTTGGGACAAGCGCGAATGCAGTCAAAGCGCTGATTCGTTCCAATCAGATGACTCTCTTTGCATTGCTGAAAACAATGGTCATAGGGCCCGCCGTCGACCGGTACAGCCTCCTGGTCGCGGTAGCGAACCAGCGTCCCCATCGCCTCTCCGGCTCTCTCCAAGATTGGATCGCGCATCGCCTCCATTACGTCGGCCCACAACTCCGGATCGGCGGTGATCTCGCGAAACACCTCCAGCAGATCAAAGAGCAGGGTTTGATTATCATAGATGTCGGTGCCCGGATTGTCGGCGATCACATCCCAGGTCTCTCCCACGGCATACGAAAGAAATGCCAGATCATCGACCTGGCGATCGATATAGCGAGCCGTCAACTCCATGACCTCCGGCAATTCGCTGATCGCCATTCCGGTGATGATCGCGTCCATTAGATCTACGAAGGGATGAAATTCCTTGAAGGCCCGATGATCACCGCGAGCGTCCTCCCCGACCACCGCCGGGCCCAGAAGTTGTCGACCCACCGCCGCCATATGATAAAAAGTCTCCTCTTCAGCCAGGCCCCCGACCATGCGCACCAAAAAGGGCAGCGCCGTATCGCTGATATCCACATATCGAAAGGCAAATTGACCGGGACCAAATTCGACTCGACCGTCCACGTCCCGTCGCATCTCGGGGTGGTCCACGGGCTCATCGGAGAGGGGAGCGATGGCCAGCGACTTGCCGTCGGTCATCAAGAACCGACCGTCACCGTCGATATCGGCGAGTCCGTTGCCTTCTGCGTCGACAAAAGGAGCCGGGATCTCCCCGTCACCGTTGAGCCGCACCATCGGTAGACCACGATCGTCAAAGAGGGCCACGAAACTTCGCCGCGGCGGCTCTCCACCGCGAAATCGATTGTCGACCACCATCAAGAGATCTCGAAGTGTTGTAGCCCAACGATCGGCGGCGTCCGCCGGAGGTTCTTTTTGCATCAGATCCGTCAGGGCTCGAAGCAGATCGGCATAGGACGACGGCCCCCCTAAAATGGGCTGGCCCTGGTCATCGAGGCCATCTCTCTCCGCAAAGCCGTGGCCCAGATGAGCGATCAACTCGGGCAACTCTTCATAAGCCGTCATCTCTGCCACGAACCGCCCCTGCTTTCGGGGGGACAAAAAATCGCCCGCCCCGTAGAGGCCCCGCTCATCGAGGCTGGCCATCAACTCCTCGTCGGAGGCCGCCTCATCGAGGATCGCGGATACTCTTCGGGTCAGAGCCGGGAAATATCCCGCATCGGTGACCGCGATAAAAGAGATCAAAAAGTCGTCGAGCTCTTTTACGTGTCCCGCAGGCACCGCTCGATCAACAGAGGTGATAAATTCTCTTTCCCGATCGACCAATAAATTGGTTCGCTCCTCCGAATAGATCGCTGCTCGCTGCGTATCTTTGAGCCAGATCTCATATAATTCTTCGCCGAAGGTCCCGCGATCGGGCTGGGAGCGCTCCAGATCGTATTCTTTGTCACAACCAGACGACAGCCCCAGAATCAGGCCGATCAGAAGGATTTGCCTGACCCCACGGTGAAATAACTTTGCAAAACACCCTTTCGATGCCATCTTCATCTCGTGTGTGGGTCGTCGCCGTATTCACTTGTCTCTATTTTTGCTAGACCTCAGGGTAGCAAAAAGCGAGGCATCGGCAAACGATCTCCGCCGAATGTCATCAGAATCACTGGGTAGGAAGCCAAACCCTATCCTGACATTGACCGTTTTATTATGCCAATGGTAACCTCCGGGCGAGAGTCAGTGCGGCGGTTGCTCTAAGTGCAAGGAACTCATAATCGCCTTTCTACAACAGGTTCCCATTATGCCCGACCTTCGGGGATTTCGTTATTTGCTCGTATTATCCGGTATCATTGCCCTGGTGGGCATTTGCGGATGTGATGAAGCTCCTGAACTCCATCGCGCCGATCAACCGGCCACCTACGGTGGTGTGGAAGTCACCCTGGGTGATTATTCGATCCGGTATCTGGAGCTCACCGACGAAAGTGGTGAGACCTATGAATATCCAGATCCAGTCCTGGTTCTGCCGGTGACCCTGACCAATAAGGGAGAAGACGAACTCGTCTACAATCCCACCCACGGAACCCAGCAGATGTCGGAGGCCTCCACGCCCCTTCTCTTTCCCGGTCCCACCACACCGGAGATCGATCTCAAAGAGCTCACAAGACAACCGATCACCGGTGTCTATCTGGAGCGAGGACAACTCGATGACCAGATACAAAATGCCAGAACGTTGGCCTCCGGCGAGAGTCTGACCGACGTCTTTCTCTTTGAGTTGCCCGATCCCAATCAGGAAGTCTTAATCCTGAGCATTCCTCCCTCTATGCACCGGGCCAACCTTCCGATCTTTCTTCGCATCGACTACCGGGAACCCACTCCGGAAGGTCCTAACGTCTACGCTATCGGAAATTCCATGGAGTTCGACGGCGTCGTCGTTACCGTCCTGGAAGTAGAGCAGGCCTATATCAAATTGGAGGACTCCTCACAGGGCAAGGGTTATAGCACCGACCCGGTATTGAAGATCAGCTACGAGGTCAAAAACGAGACCGAAGAGACGGTCACCTTCGATCCCTCCCACCGAGATCTCTCCGGTAGACAGGGCGCTACCCTTCATTCGTTGCATACCGAATTCAATCGAATTCGATTCCCCAGCACTGCAACCCCCGAAGGGCAACAGGGAAGAGTCCAGATCGAACCCGGTGAGTCGGTCAACGACTTCGCCGTCTTTGAACGGCCCCAGGAATCCGTTGATACTGCCACCTTCGAGCTCGCCGCCAGTCACTTCGACCGCTCCGGTCGCGTTCGAGTCTCCATCTCCTATCAACGGGAAGACGTAGAAAAACCCGAAGAGATGCAAGCCTCTGACTGATGAGTGACGACGAGAGCGAAAAGCCATCGGAGGGAGAGCTCAGCCCGGAAGAACTTTTTCGACTCGCCGTGGAAAACCTCGAACCCTCCCAGATTTACCGCGCCAAATTCCAGGGCCAGGCGGCAGCTCCCCTCCCCGACGAACCCGCCCCCCCTTCCGACAAATCGGCACTCCCAGACGAGTCTCCTGCTGCATCTGCAAAAGAGCAGCAAGAGGCCCTTCGCCAGGTTCACGAAACTCGAGACAATGCCTTCTTTGAGCAGATGGTCGGCTCCGTAGAGCCCCTTGCAGACCGCGATAAATATCGCCCTCCTCGTGGCGCCCACCGAGCAGCGGAGACTCCCGAGGACGAGCACCATCAGAGTGTTGAGAAACTCCTCACCCCATCTCTTCCTCGTCACGGAAAAGGGCTCAACCACATCCCGACTCTTATTGCCTCGCAGCGCGAACTTCTTCGCCAGCACAGGCGATACACTTCTTCCCACCGCGTCGCGGAGCTGAATGTCCGAGGCTCCACCGCTGCAGATGCCCTGGTCGATCTCGAAGAATTCGTCCGAGAGCATTGGAAGAAGGGTGCCCCCTTCATCAAAATTATCCACGGACGGGGGCTTCGCTCCGAGTTCGAGCCTGTGCTCAAACCGGCTGTCCTGGAGTGGCTCGAAACCAAAGGACTCCCACATGTCCGGGGTTATGCACCTCTTCTCAACGAGGCCCGTGATTATGGCAGCCTCGTGGTGGAACTAAAACCACCCCCGGAGTCCTGACCTGACGGTGCCAGGCACCATGATAAGTCGTTGATTTTTATGACTTTGGATCTTCCTGCTGACTTTTTCCCC
>SKNI01000655.1 GCA_007120615.1 Myxococcales bacterium
AGATCATCGTCAGCAATCCATTCAAAAAACTGGAGAACCCGATGGAATTTTTGCACAGCATGATTCGCATTCGAGACGTCGACGAGTCGCTCCATTTCTTCTGCGAGCTTTTAGGGCTCGAAGAGGTTCGTCGAAAAGAGGTCGAGGCTGGCCGCTATACTCTGATCTTTTTGAGAGCTCCCGGAGACGAGAAGGAAACGGTGGAGTTGACCTATAATTGGGACGTGCCCGAGACCTATGGAAACGCCCGAAACTTCGGTCATTTAGCCTTTGCAGTGGATGATATCTACGAGCTCTGCCAGCGGCTTCAGGACAACGGCGTGGAGATCAATCGCCCACCCCGAGATGGGAGAATGGCCTTTGTGAAATCTCCCGATGAGATCTCGGTCGAGTTGCTTCAAAAAGGTGAGCCTCTGGAGCCAAAAGAGCCCTGGGCTTCGATGAAATCACAGGGAAGTTGGTGAGGTAACGTATGGGCTTTTACGATAATTTTCTGACCGAAACCCACCGAATGTTTCGCGATACGGCCACCCGCTTCGCAAAAGAGGAGATCCGACCCCACGTCGATGCCTGGGAGGAAGCCGGTGAGTTTCCTCGGGAGCTTTATTTTTCGGCGGCCAAGGCCGGCATTCTCGGCGTTGGCTTCGACGAGGAAATCGGCGGAAGCGGCGGAAACGCGATGGCCGGGGTCATGGTCATCGAAGGTCTTATGCAGGGCGGTTCTGCCGGGGTCTGTGCCGGTCTCGGGTCTCTGGGAATCGCCTTGCCGCCGATTGTTCAAAGCGGCGATCAGAACCTCATCGACCGATTCGCCCGACCCGCGCTGCGCGGTGAGACGATCGGCGCTCTGGCGATCACCGAGCCCAATACGGGAAGTGATGTCGCCGCCGTGAGCACCCGGGCTACCCTTGAAGGCGACCATTTTGTGGTCAACGGAGCCAAATTATTCATCACCTCCGGGGTGCGAGCGGACTTTTTGACCACCCTGGTTCGCACCGGCGACGACCCCCACGGCGGACTCAGTTTTCTGGTCATCGAGACGAACCGCGATGGCGTCACCACCTCGGCGCCGCTCAAAAAACACGGCTGGTGGGCCAGCGACACCGCAGAGATCGGCTTTGAAGATGTTCGAGTCCCCTCGAAGAATCTGGTCGGTGCAGAGGGGTCGGGCTTTTTCACGCTGATGGGCAATTTTCAAAATGAGCGCCTGGCCCTGGCCACCTACGGAGTGGCAACGGCGGAACTGGCCCTCAACGAGGCCCTTCGCTATAGCCAGGAGCGAGAGGCCTTCGGTCGCCCCATCAAAGGGTTTCAGGTCACTCGTCATAAATTGGTGGATATGAAGACCCGGATCACGGCGGTCAAGACTCTGGTCTACCAGATCGCTCACCGAATGGAGGCCGGAGAATTCCTCGTCGAGGAAGTCTCGATGGCCAAGAACCTGGCCGCTGAACTCGCCGTCGACGTCTGTTTCGATGCGGTCCAACTCCACGGTGGGATGGGCTATATGCGGGAATCCCTGGTGGAACGACTCAGCCGAGACGCCCGACTCTTGCCCATCGGCGGCGGCACCCAGGAGGTCATGAAGGAGATCATTGCAAAGCAGATGGGTCTATAAACCTAAGCTGCTGTTTTTACTGGTTTTCTTTGGTGAAAACAGTGCCTTGTTTAGATTCTGGGAAATCGAGCGTACTAAACACCTCTTTCCCACTTTCCACACGAGGCAAGACGATGCGGACCTTCATTACCAGCCACCTCTTGACCGCCGCGATCCTGGCCGCTGCTTTTCTACTCCTTCCGGCCGTCGCAGCGGCGCAAGACGGACCCGTCGATGAAGGCAAAGAAGCCTACGCCTCCACCGGGGAGTTAGAATCCTCTTCGGAGCAAAGTGGGACCTTCCAGCCCACAGAGACCTACGAACAACGGCGGGCAGACGCAGCCCCCCCGGGACCTCCGCACTGGATGTGGATCGTGGGACGCAGCGCCGCCTGGGGCGGGATGCTGGGAGCACTTTTGGGGGTGGGCGCGTATCTGGTCACCGGCCTTGAGATCAGCCCCTGGATCATCGCTCAATTTGCCGGCGGTGGGATCCTGGTGGGAGCGGGCATCGGAGTCTTGGAAGCGGCCTTCTGGACCGATGACGAGCTTGGCGCCCAATATATCGACGATACCCCGTCATCGGTGCAGTGGATCGAAGCCGATCTGCCGACCACCTTCGAGTTGCAGATCTTGAACCTCGAATTTTAGCCGGCACGACAGCCAGTAGGTTCAATGACGAGACTTTTTACGACCCGAATTTCTGCGCGATGATCGTCCTCGTCCCCGAGATTTGCGCCCCTTTCTCTTCGATGAACGAGAAGAACGAGAAGAACGAGAAGAACCAGAAGAACGACTCGATGAGAGTCGAAAATTCTTCAACTGCGCCGTGGTCGGCAAACTCTCGGTCGTTCCTCCGGCCAGAGCGGACGCCGCGGCGGCGACCTGCGTCATATGATAGCCCTCGGCGACCAGTGATTTCACCAGCTCATATTGCTCGTTGGGAAGGTCCTGGGGGTCCGCCAGCATCTCTCGAATCCGAGCCTTATGGGAACTCAGAGCGTAGGAGGCCACTTTCTCCTCCGTCGGCATCGCCATCGTGGTGATCGGCTGTTTGGTTTGCTTTTCTACTTTTCGCAGATAGCCGATCTGACGCTTGGACACCAATGAGATCGCCATCCCCTCTCGCCCGGCCCGGCCGGTGCGTCCGACGCGGTGGGTATAGGTGTTTAGATCCTGAGGAATATCAAAATTGATGACCAGGCTTAAGTGGTCCACATCGAGACCGCGAGCGGCCACGTCGGTTCCCACCACGATATTCACCGCTCCGTCCCGCAGGCGCTGGACGACTTTTTCGCGTTGTTGCTGGCTGAGATCTCCGTTGAGCGCTTCTGCCCGATGACCGAATCGGTTGAGCTGGGCGGCGATGGCCTCGGTGTCGGCGCGGCGTTGAGCGAAGACCAGAACTCCCTGATGATCGCTTGTGCGAAGGAGGCGATCGAGAGCCATGAACTTTTCGTTTTTACGCACCCGGATAAACCGCTGCTCAATGGTCGCCTCCGATTGAGACTTGATGGTGATCCGCTCCGGGGTATCCAGATGCTTTCGGGCGACCGCGTCGATGGCCCGGGGCATGGTGGCCGAAAAGAGTGCGGTGTGACGGTCGCGAGGGGTCTCCTTGAGAATGGCCTCGACGTCGTCGATAAATCCCATCCGCAACATCTCGTCGGCCTCATCCAGGACCACCGCTTGGACATGCTCAAAGGACAGACTCTTGCGGCGAAGGTGATCCAGAATTCGGCCCGGGGTTCCCACCACAACATGGACCCCTCGGTGCAATTGGCGAAGCTGAACGGAGATGGCCTGGCCCCCGTAGATGGGCAGCACCTCGAGTCCCGGGCTATGGCTGGCGTAGCCTTCCATGGCCTCGGCGATCTGGATGGCCAGCTCCCGGGTGGGTGTTAAAATCAGTCCCTGTACGACTCGATTTTTAACCTCGATCTCTTCCAGCATTGGAAGAGCGAAGGCCGCTGTTTTTCCGGTCCCCGTGCGGGCCTGACCGATGATGTCGCGGCCGGCCAGAAGCAGGGGAATGGCCCCGGCCTGAATGGCAGTGGGCTCGGAGTAGCCGGCGTCGCTGATGGCGGCCAAAAGCGAGGCCCCAAGGCCCAGATCTTTAAAGGTGGTGGTGTGCGTATCGGTGGCGTTCGTATTCATTTTCTTCTCTTGAGTGCCGTAAAAAAAGGGATATGAGCAAACCCCTCAAGCGATGTCCTCAAAAGACCATCAAGCGGCTTATCGTCAAGGGCTACGGCGTGCCCGACACTCATCAATTCGGCCTCCGAAAACGATCCGGGGCCTGGATGTGACCACAACGATACCCGTCACTCCAGTGCTGCTAATGTCAGCTACCAACCCAAAGGTCAAGCGGTCACCTGCACCGATCAGGAGATCGGGAGTGCCGACGTCCCCGCCTGCATCGAATCAAGAGCGCTTTTCTCTTTATGCGGACGGGGACGTTGGCGCTCCTTATAGTCTGTCGGCCAACGGTGTTTATCTTCGGTGGGCTCGATGGTAAATAGAAGATATTGGCGAAGTCCTCTACCCCGAGATGGCCATGGTATTTACCTATGATATGCACTCCCCCTACGACTCCGGACGTCAGGTCCCCCTTCACATCGCCCAGCAACTGGCCGAGCAGCGAAGCCAACTGCTCGCCGAAGTCCAGAAATTGCGCCGGGAAAACGACCGCCTTCAGGCCACTGTCGTAGCGCTCAGAGAAGAGCAAAAGACCCTCCAGCGGCGGGCCGATGAGGCCGAAGATGTGGCCGACGAGCTGCAGCAATATCTGCGAGAGCGCCAGTCTTCACAGCAAAAGCCAACCCAGCTGCAAGAGCGGGCCACCGAGCAGATCTCACGACTCAGTCGCCGGGTTCAAGAATTGACCGCAGACTTAGAGCGAGTCCAGCAGCGAAGCTCCGACCAACTGGCGAGCACGCGGCGTCAGGAGCGCTCCCGCCTGCTCTCGGGGCTGGGGGATGTCCTCGACTCCATCGACCGCGGACTCCAGGCCGAAGCCGACGGCCCCTGGCGCCAGGGGCTGGAAGCGATCCGCGACCAACTTCTGGCCTTCTTTCGAGCCGAGGGAGCCCGTCTTATCGGAGAGCCCGGAGAAAAGATGGACCCCCACGTCCATCAGGCCCTGGCCTCTGTCGACGATCCCGACGCCCAACCGGGCCACGTCATCTCGGTGGAGCGACAGGGAATTGAGCTGGAAGACGGCACCGTCGTGCGCCCCGCTCAGGTCGTAGTCGCCCGCTGAACCCGCTTGGCCGCCCGCAAAACCACAAAACCACTCTCCTATTTGCGGGACCGGGGTTCACCCTCTATACTCGGGGATATCCGCCGCTACAGCTCTCAAATCCTGGCCCAGGAATCACCCCATGGTTGAGCATGATGACGAAGAGATCCTCCCCAGCCGAACCGAGCCCGAAGACACCGACGGTACCGTAGACAGCTCAGAGGGGACCGACGACATCGACGCCCATCGCCAGGCCGACCCGGAAGACCTCAAACCTCAGGTGGAAGATTTATGGGCCAATATAACGGACCTCTTCTCTCGCAGCTCGGAGGTCTTGCCCTTTTTGTGGGTGGCGGCGTTCATCCTCTGGATGATGCCGGTGGTCATCAAACTTTTGCTCGGATTCGACCCCCTCGATCCCTGGGGAGCTCCCCTGTGGATCGATCTGTCCGGTCTGATTTTTCGTGTCGCTGCCGTCGTTCTGGTGACGGCCAGCTTTCCCATCGCCCGCAGCTATCTGGTCGGTGGAAAGTCGGGACCAACGAATCTCGATGAGGGATTTACCCAATTGGGGGAGAATTTTTCCGCCGCCTTACCGGTCTCCATTCTCTACAGCGTTCTCGTCGTCGCAGGGCTTATGACCTGTATAGTGCCAGGTGTCTTCGCCGCTCTTTACCTTGCACCGGTGCTATATCTGGTCTCCACAAAGACGGAGTCCCTGGGCCAAGCGTTGTTGAGCGCCCCTCGAAAAATCACCGGATATTCTCATCTCTTCGCCGGGATCCTGGTGAGCGGGCTGGCCTTCTACTTCGTCGTCTCCATTGTCGCCGGAATGACCCTCGCCCCGACCTCTTCGGGTGTCGTATTCGTACACCATATCGACTTCTCCGTGCTCCTCGCCAATCCCCTCTTCGTTGTGGGAGTCACTCTCGGGTTCATCTTCGTTACGGCATTTAATTATTGTTTTTATCTGGCGATGACCGCGG
>SKNI01000001.1 GCA_007120615.1 Myxococcales bacterium
AGATGCATCCGGATCTTATTGGTTAACGCCGGAGTGAAATCGGGCTGTCTGGCCAGCGCTTTTGCATACCAGTCCGTGGCCTGCGCTACGTTGCCGGTGCGATCATAGAGAACGCCCAGGTTATACGCCGCCAGAAAACCTCCCTCCGGCTCATCCACCAGATCCGTAAGGGTCTGCACTGCCGCCGATCGATCTCCGCGGTCGGCGAGATCCATGGCAGCCTTAATTCGGGCGTCTACGTGACGAGCGACCTGCTCATAGGTCTCTTCTTCGGAGCGATCTGCGTCGGTCTCCTCACTACGATCTTCGGCTCTCTCTTCGGGCTCCGAATCCCGATCGGAAGACGGCTCCCGTTCTCTCTCCTCCGAGGTTTGATCCTCTACGGAATCTTCCACCGGCGGGTCATCGGCGGTGGGCGGGGTTGTGCGACAGCCGCTGATGATGAAGCATCCCACCAATACCACGGCGAGTTGTCGAGCCCACCAGGTTGTTGAGCCTGTACTCGGGTGAAGTAAAGAGTTCATGATTCATCCCCCTCATCTCCGGCGCCGCTTCTTTGCTCCGCATCGAGCTCCTCGGGCTCCAGATCTTCCCATTCCTGACGTCGCTGCCGGGCTTCATAGCCCTCATGACTCAGAAGCGGAATTCCAACTTTTAAATCGCGCTGCGTCGGGCGTCGCTCCTCTTTATAGAGCGGGTAATTCCCGGGCTGGAAGGAATGCAATTCCGCCAACGTACGAATCGTCCACTCGTTGACGATCTCGTTATCTCTGGCCCGGTCGATGGTCTCCTCATAACGCTCTATTGCCGCGTCTTCTAGAGGAAAGGCAATATCATCGAGGGCATCCTGATAAACAAAGAACTCGTCGGTTCCCTCATCGAAGGGATTGGGGACCTCGTAGAGCTCTTCCGCCGTTCGCTGCAACAGATTTCCGATCCGGAAATAGGCCGCCAGGTTCCAGTCCAGATTCTGATAGCTCAACACCGATCGATATTCGTCCGACAATTTCTCGACCCCTTCAATCTTCTGCCCCAGGAGGCGTTCCTGTTGTTGGAGAGATCCTTGAATTCGAATATTATCCCATTCGGTGAACTCTCGTTCCACCAACATAAACTTGGACTCCGCAGCCAAGGCCCGCATGCTCGCCTGCCCCGGCGGTGGCTCGGCATCTTCTCCACCCATCCAGCGGTCGTATTCGGCGAGTATGCCCTCGTATTCTCGAATAAGCTGGCGCTCATCACCGCGACTTTTGTGATGATTTGCGATCTTCATCCGCGCCCCCATCGTCTGCGCCGCTCGCTCCGGATCATCGCCGTATTCATCGATATATTGGCGAAGGGATCGAAGCCATTCTCTTTCATTGCCCGCTTTCTCCCACGCTCCTGCCGCTGCCCAGTGGGTTTCGGCCGTAAAATCGCTGTCGGGATAGGTTCGATTATACTCCTCAAAGGTGCGCGCCGAATCCTCGTATCGCTGCAAAAACTCCTGGAATTGCGCGATCTGTAACAGGGACTCTTCTCGATTCTCTTCGATATCGAAATTCAACTGAGCCAGGGGCTCCGGAGTGGGACCGGCGAACTCATCATAGAAGAGTTGATAATGGCGCACCGCTTTATCGTAATCAAAGAGCCACTCCGAGTTGACCGCCACCCGATAGACCGCCCGGGGGACCAACTCATGGTCGGGATATTCGGTAAATAATTTTTCGTAATACCCCGATGCCTCATCATAATTTCCGGCCACTTCCATGGCGGAGGCCGCGTTATTGAGCGCTCGGGGAGCCAGACTGTGTTCCGGAGAATCCTGGGCCATTCGGGCGAATTCCAGAGCCGCCTCTTCGTATTTCTCCTGAGCGAAGAGTTCCTCGGCGCTTCTGAACAAGGCCAGCAATCGGTACTCCCGGACCTCGGCCCGCACTGCTTCGGCCTGCTCCCCTTCGATCACGTCACCGAGGCGCTCGGCCCATTCCGCAAGAGCCGCATAATCGTTCTCCTGGCGCAGAGTATCGAGAATCAGACTGCCCGCCAGATAGGCCACTTCGTGTTCCGGATAATTCTCCACGATCCAGGCAAACCGACGACGAGACTCCTCATTATGCTGAAAGTCGTAGAAGACCCGGGCCGCCTGAAAGGCAAACTTCGCCCCCAGATAGGCATCCTGCTCATTTTCCAATTGCAATACCACGTAGCGATCCATGGCAGTGACGTAGTCCATCACCATAGGAGGCACGGGAACTCCGTCCACGCTCACCGCCTGCAGGGAGCGTTCCTCATCGAGTTCGCGCTGCTGCCCCAGATCATCGGCGGTGTCTCGAGCGTCGTCATAATCGGATCCCGACAACGCTCGGGCGGTCAATTCTCCACGATTGACCCTTTCCCTCATCATATACTCCAGCGCGGTAATCGCGTTGAACGCGCTCACTTCCTGGAAAGGATTGTCCGGGATATCTAACTCCCGTACCACCTGATATTGCGCAAAGGCATCGTCGTATTGGCCCGAATAATACAGGGTCTCGGCGTAGTAGAAATTCCACTGAAAGATTTCGCTATCATTGGGAAATTGCCGCAAAAATTCCCGGTAGGAATCGGCGGCCATGGCGTATTGTTCCTCGGCCAGAGAGACCATCGCCGAATCCCGGCGCACCAGGGCTTCGTTTCGGGTGGTCTGGGCCTGCTCGTGATACCAGGTAGCGGCCATCAAAAGATAATCACGAACCATCTGATCAGCCCGGCGAATTGCCGCCTCATTGCCGCGACGCTCCTGATGGGCGTACCAGGCGCTTTCATTGCCGTAATAGTCCATCATCTCCCGGCGCACCGCGAAGGCCGCTTCCTCTCGGAAGTCCCGATGTAGGGCAACCACGATCCGGGAATGAATCTCCGGATTGTCCGGATGGAGCGGATCTTCGGCCAGGACGAACTCATAGACTTCAATCGCCTCTTCGAAGCGCAGAAATCCAAATAATTCTTCCCCGAGCCGGATCAATACTTCTCGCTCGTAACCTGTGCCGTCACTGAGGTGCTCCTGGACGCGGGACATCACCGTATCTTCGGTCTGGGGAACTCCGCTCAAATCCCAGTCCTCGATGGCCAGAATCTCGGCCAGGTGACCCACTGCATCATCTCGAAGTAGATCACGGCGTTGACCGGTGCGCTCGGTGGCCCCATCGATGGTTTCAATTACATCTTTGAATACTTTGATGGCCCCGGGGTAATCTTCCAATCGATAATTGGACCATGCCCAGCTATAGATCGCTCGAATGAAGTTCGCGTCCGTCAGAGTTTCTCGACCTTCCTCAGACCCTGCCTGCTTAAAGGCATCCAGCGCCAACAACAGATTGTCCCGAATATGATCGGGGCCGTCCTGTTCGGCATCTTCGAAATAAAACTCCCCGATCATCAGCCAGGCGTGGGGAACGAATTCGCTATCCGGTTTGCGCCGAATCAGCTCCGATGCCATATCCCGGGCTCGGTCGCCATTTCCCTGTTCCCATTCGATATGGGCCATAAAATAATACGCCAGATCGATGCCCCGGTAATCAGGCCAATCAGCGATGAGCCGGTTAAACATCGCCTGAGACTTCTCATAGCTACGCTGGGGGGACTCGGGCATCAAATCGGGGTCGTCGGTCTGATCCATCTGTTCAAAATAATGCTGCATCCCCTGGGCATACTCATCGTCTTCGCGCTGATCGTAAAGAAGAGCCAGCCGAAAGAGAGCATCCGGCGTATGGTCCGGGTCGTTGCCGTACTCAGCGAGGAAATCTTCCAATGACTCGATGGCATCGCCGCGACGCTGGCGTTCTACAGCTTCAGCGGTACGAATCCGAGGGTTATAAGAGGCGCTAATCTCGGCCATTCGACGATCAAATTCGGTCTGCACCATATTCTCGATGGTGTCCTGGTATTCCTGGATCGTCGCCGCATACCGCCCGAAAGCATCGCGATAGGCCTCCAACTCGGCCTCAAACTCCGGATCGGAACCCTCGGGAGCGGCCATATCGGCGCTGGGAAGTCGCGGGCCGTCGATGCCCGATCGCTCCTGAGGCTCGTCTTCATCCAATAATGGATCGTCGGGAACCTCGGGGCCATCCAATGGACTTCGCTCACCGTCCTCTTCTTCACCGGCATCATCATCTTCGCCGGCCTCATCCTGCGCCGCTTCCTGAGTTTCTTCTTGTTCGTGCTCTTCCTCTTCCTGAGCCCAGGTGCTTCCAACGCCCATTGCCAGCACCAGAAGAAAAGTCATCACAAAAACGGTTATTCGTCGCTCATCGCACATCGAAGACCTCCCGTAGCATGTCCTCGGTGGCTGTCTTCTCATCCATTAAATCCTCGTGATCCCGCCGGGCGTCTTCCAGTTGCTGCCAGTCCACGTCCACCAGGCCCACATAACCTCGGCGAACCAATCGCTCAAATTCCTGCTCCACCTTGATGAAATTCCATAACGCGATTGCCGAGACCGTTCCTTCGGTGCGCTCCACCCACTGATCTAACTCCCCCTGGTAGCCGGCCAGCAATACCCGCTCGCTCTCCAGGGTGGTGCGGATATCGACCATCCGCTCATCCACATAGTGGTCGAGCTGGTCGAAATAGCGGTCCAGGCGCTGTTTCAATCTGGGGATCTGACGCCTGGTCCGGGCGACCCGAAGGGCTTCGGACTGCCCGGCAGCCTCCAGATAATCGGATTGATTATCTACCATCTCGGCGCGCTGGGCCTGCAGAATCTGGATCTCATCTCGCAACTCCCGCTGGCGAACCAGGGAGTCATCGCGCGCTCCAAAGGATCGCTGTGTCCGCTCCAACTCCCGAGACAGCCGTCGACGCTCCTCTTGCAATTCCCGGACTTCTTCCCGAATCTCCCGTCGAATCTCTTCTACCTGAGCTTGCTCTTCGGCGTTGAGCCGGGAGGTGCCCTGGCGCATATACTCGGCGATGCCGTCCAGCGACTCTTCCAGTCCGGCGATATCAAAGGCCACGCGATCCACATCACTCTGGAGCGCCCGAAACGTATTTCGAATCTGGCGATCGCGCTCCTTGAGTTCATCTCGAGTCCGCGGCGTCTGGGCCTCGCGCTCTCGTAGCTCGTCCAACTCGCGGTCCAAGTTCTCCAGTCGCTCTCGGTCGGCGGGACCCAGGAGAGGCTGAATCTGGCGCAATTCCCAGTCCAATAATTCGTATTGCACATCCACCAGCCGGGCTTCTAACTCGATGCCCATCGCCCACCCTTCGGCGAGCGCCGGGAACGCCTCGATTGCAGATCCCATCCCCAAAAGTTCTTCGATCTCCTCGATGGCCTGATAGGTCTCATCGATATCGGCCTGAGTCATCGCGCCATCGCCCACCAGCCGCCTGGAGGTCTTCATCAGGTCGTCGTCATCGACCCATTCGGTGACCATCTCCGGCAGAAAGTCCGGCCTCAGCCCGTCGAGTTCGTCGCGGACCAGACCAACGAAGAAACTCTCAAGGTCGTCCTGGGTTTCGATAAATTGCCGAAGTTCCGCCCGAACCGGCGTAAAAGTCTCCACCAGATCGCCAAACCACCGTCTGGCGTTGTCGTATTCGCGAAGGCGCATCGACATATCGGCCATCAACGATTTGGCCTCCGGGACAAACCGGGGATCGGGATCGGAGATCATCAAGATGTCCAGATTACGCAACGCCGCCCGGTAGCTTCCATTGGCCACAAGTGCCCAGGTCAACTCAAAGAGCGCCCGATCGAAATAGGGGCTGGTCCGAGGCAATTGCAGATAGTGATCGATGGCCTGATCGAAATCTTTTTTCTCATACGACAGCCGCCCCAGAGCCAGGTGGGCCAGGTC
>SKNI01000225.1 GCA_007120615.1 Myxococcales bacterium
ACGGCCGCCGCCGTCGCCGCCGGCCTCGACGGCGCTATGGTTGAAGTCCACCCCGATCCCACTCGCGCTCTCTGCGACGCCGACCAGGCCCTTCATCAAGATCAATTCCGCGAGCTCATCACCCGAGCACGCCCCATCGCTAAAGCCATCGGCCGACCGCTTTATCGCCACTGAAACTGCACTGCCCCTTCGTCGAGCGAGACGAAGGGGCAGCTTATTCAGTTCGTTTCTCCAATCAATTAGCCACCTACGCAGCTAAACTCTCGAGTTTCACGGTTGCGCAACTCCCCTCCGGCTTTCTCGATTCGCTCCAACACCCGACCCGATTCATCGCGAACGTAGCGGGTTTCGTAGTTGATCACGTCATCACCACCGGAATCCACGCTTCTTCTGAGGATCTCACCGGACTCGTGATACTCCCAGTAGGTGTGGCTTGCGCGTTCCAGTTCCTGCCCCCGATAAACGGTCTCTTCAATCTTTCCCTGCTCTCCCCAGTTACTGTTACGCTCGTTCTTGGAGACTTCCCGAAGACGGTCCTCGAAATATCGGACCTCTCGTCCTCTGTCGTCTGTAGACCGCTGCATCGTCAGGGTATGCTCGGTGCCCTCGTCGTCCCAGTCGACAAGCTCACCTGGCTCCGGTAAGGACACACTATAATAGACCGATTCCCCTACAGCACCTTCGTTCAGCGGCGCGTACACATGGGATTCCACTCCATCCTCATAATTCCACTCCTGGTGGGAGACATATTCATCCTCCCGACTTCGCTCCCGACGAACTAACCTGCCTCGTTCATCTCGCTCGAAGTGAAGCGCCGCCCCGGCGATTTCACCACCCTTCTCGACCTCGATCTCATCGCGCAGAAGTCTAACCCCCTGGAATTCTCGCACTCGGGATACGTTCACCACCTCTCTCTCTTCCCCGTCGGCGGATTGCCAGGGGAGATAGCTCATCGATTCCGATACCATCTGACCGGTCTCATCATAAATGATGGTCACATCTACCCCTCGCTCCCGACTAAAATTGGCCGTGGGCCAGGCCGTACCGACTCCGAGGTGACCATACCAGGCCGGGTTTCCAAATCCGTAATAATAGCCTTGAAACCCGTAGGAGAACTCAAGGCCATATTCCGGCGCGACCTCATCGGAGATGCCCAAAAAATAATGTCCTTCGTCCTCCGGATATCCATGACCCAGGGTGGTCGGAAGCTCGTAGCAGTCGGACGCCGTGGTCGCTTCCAGATGCGCGTTGGCCCCGCTCCATGGACTTGTCCGCCCACCATTATAGTCATAGTAGCCCCATCCATCCTGAGCCGTTTGAAGCGCATAGGAATCCAGAACCGTGGGTGTTCGCGAGGACAACTCCCCGTCTTCACTCACATCGGAAATCAATTCTCCGAGTTCTACACGCCGGGTGAGGAGTTGGCCCTCCTCAAACTCCCAGCTCTGGCGCTCGACGAGAGCTCCATCCACAAAACGCGATACCTGGGCGGGAAGTCCACCTTCGTAGCTCCAGAGAGCTCGTTCATCGGACTGTCCGGTGGCCCCGTAATTGATCTCCACCAGTCGGCCCTGCTCGTCGTAATCCCATCGCCAACGGATCTCCCTTTCCCCGGTACTGGATACGCTGACCTCAGTCCGCTCCACCAGACTTTCCCCTTCCCATTTCTGGGTTAGCTCACTCTCTCGCTCAACTGATTCACCTCCAGACCACAATTCGCCATAGGTGCTTTCCTGCCGCAGAAGTCGTCCCTGCTCATCGAACTCCGAGATATCATCGTAATAATTATGGACCCCCGAAGGATGCGTATAAATCTGGCGTTGATCGATCGACTGAACCTCTCCCTGGTCATCAAGCCGGAAGTTGGCTCGTCTTATAACAAGTCCGTCTTTTCGCTCTACTCGCTCCAATTCATCGCCATCCCAATTCCAACTCACAGCCGTTTCGCCCGGATTGTGGGTGCTATACGACGTGAACACTTCCCGCTCCAACGGACAGGACGACGAAGTGACTTCTTCGGGAATCTCCGGAATCAAATCGCGGGAAGTGACCACCGCTTCCGGTGCACAGGGAGCCAGACCTCGAACGACTTCGCGCGGCTCTTCACTGTCGCCATCACCGACTTCGGGCCTCTCGTCGTTGTGCTCTTCTTGTTCTTCGTCATCGAATTGCCAATCCGTGCATCCCGGGCAAGCAGATTCCCCCTCAATTCCCGGCCCTCCTTCATCGATCTCACCACAGGCGTACAAAAAAACCGCCACTACCACTATCGCCAGCCAACTCATTTGTCGTTTCATCTCATTCTCCGTTTCGTCAATTCGTTCCAGTTCACTACGGGGTACGCTTTGAATACTAACGAACCCGGTATTAAATAAAATTTGAATGATCTTAATACTTCATTTAGTTTTGGTTAACGAAGCTATAATTAACACCTTCACCATAAGAATTCTCGATGACCTACACCGCAGACTTGACCGCCATCTGGAACTGGCTCCCCGTATTTCGAGCTGTCGCCGAGACGGAGCACTTGCCCTCGGCATCCAAAGTCCTCCACGTCACGCCGGCAGCGATCTCGAGGACCATCGGACTTCTGGAAGACCGCCTGGAATTGGAGCTCTTCAACCGCACCGGCAAGCGCCTGGTGCTCAACGGAAATGGTCGCGCTCTTTTGACCCAGGTTCAGGACGCGATGAATTGCGTCGAGCGCGGCCTTCACGCCCTCGACGACACCGCTTTTACAGGACCCGTACGCATCTCGTCAGTGGGCGTCTTGACCAATTATTACGTCCTCCCCGCAATCTTAGAGTTGTGCTCTGAACACTCCGAATTGGAGCCGGAGCTACGAAATCTGGGGACCCGCGACGCCATCGAAGCTCTTCTGCGCGGATCCGTAGATGTCGCTTTTATTTACGAGCCCATGACTCTGGAGGGAATTCAGGTCGAGCGCCTCGGAGAGTCGACCTCTTCGATCTATTGTGGCTCCCGACACCCCTTATTCGAGCTGGAAGAGCCCACCCTGGAAGATATCCTGCAATACCCCTTCTCCGTGCCTCAGATCGGCGACACCGGTCAGGTTCTCGACGGCTGGCCCTCGGATATCGATCGGTCCATCGGCATGAGAATTACTTTATTGACCACGAACCTCGAGATTTGTCTGAGCGGACAATACGTCACCGTGCTTCCCGATATCACCGCCCGGCCCTACGTCCTCTCCGGCAAATTACGCCGATTTGGCTTTGACCAATTGCCCTCGGCCTCCGTCTTCGCCGCCCGACGCAAAAGCGCCGACGGCGAAGGACGCGCCCGAGGGGTCGTCGAAGCGGTCACCCGCCGCGTGGAAGAGGTCGAAGAACTCCTGCGATGATTTCGTGACACTCATTGAGCCATCGTTTGCAAACGAGTCTTACTCCCACCGGATATTATCAAAGGTGATCTGGGCATTACCGCCGGGCGCCAGATTTCGAATCTCCAGATCAAAAGCACCGGCGACTCCTAACCCGTCCAGACTCATCGTATAGATCTCGTCATCGGCTCCGCTGAACGCCCCGAATGTATCGCTCGTATAGACCACGGAACCGTTGATTCGAACCTCGAATTGTCGCGGATTCTGGCCGATAAACGCCTTGCGATATTCGAGAGACAGCCGATTTACTCCTCCTGGAATTCCTTCCGCCCAGATCCCGACACCGGCGTCTCGAAAGATCACCCCTTTGCCATCGATCTCCTCGTCTCCTGCGGCTCGAGCCCCGGTATATTCCCAGGTGATGCCATCAACCCCCACAAAACTTCCGGCCTGATATTGTGTTGCATGAAAACTACTATTGTCGAAGGTCTCCAGTTGCGTATTGGACTCCCAGGATCCCATCGTACAGAAGCCCGCGACCGGCCGAAGAAAGCCGCGCTGATCCTGGGTCATCGCCTCGCCATTTGCATCGACACAATCAGCCTCGGGGATCGCCTGATACCCGGGGCTGTCCTGCTGAAGTGAGATCGTGTCCGGGAATCCCGCATTTCGGGCCAACTCATTATAGAGCCCCTCCGCTGGATCCGCGTCGGTACCCGTGATATCGGTGCTGACCTCGTCGTAATGCGTGTCGTCGGAGCGACTGATGAAATTATATCCCCGCGAGATGACCGGCCCGCTCTCCAGACCCAGAACGTAAATCTCTCCCTGACCGGATGTATAATTATTGTCGGCGATAAAGGAGCTACCGATCGAAACGGTATAATCTTGATTGC
Organism: Myxococcales bacterium; assembly: GCA_007120615.1. Taxonomy (GTDB): domain Bacteria; phylum Myxococcota_A; class Bradymonadia; order Bradymonadales; family Bradymonadaceae; genus SKNI01. Next base: position 4,240 of record SKNI01000225.1, read on the forward strand.
TTGACACGTCGAAGGCCGGTCCAAAACCCGCCGTATTATTGGTCATCGTCACATGGGTCATGGTCACATCGGAGCCGTTGATCTGCACGCCACCACCAAATTCAGCGGTATTTCGCTCGAAGGTGCTGTTGGTGATCGTAACCAATTCAGCGCCATCGGTCCTCAACGCCCCACCATTGGAGCCGCTGGTATTCTCCGAAAACAGAACCCGATTGATCTCTAACTCATTGGTATTTTCATCGACATAGAGTGCTCCACCAGAACCGTCGGCTTCGTTGTCGATAAAATACCCATCCTCAACAATCCCCAACGTATACGCCCTCAATGCACCACCGACTCCTCCCGTGGAGTTGCCCTCAAAGGCGAGCGCCTCCCCTCGAAATCCGTTGGCGAAGACCGCACCGGAAGAGTTTTCACTTCGATTATCGATAAACTCCGTCGCCAGAGCAAAGAGGATATATTCTGCAAATACAGCCCCACCGTGGCCTGCGGCGTAGCCGTCGTGAAGGCGCATATCAAAGAGCGTCACCTGACTGGTCGCATAAATTAGCCCCCCGTCTGCGTCCTCATCATCTCCTGACGCCGATCCACCGCCGATCAGCAACTGCGCCAGAAGCACATCGGACCCGTCGGTGTCATCGTCAATATAAAATGCTCGGTGGTCACCGGTCACCACAATCGCGACCCGATCCTCTCCACCCACAATGGTGAGTTCTTTATCGATTTCGATCTGCCCCGTGCTCAGAACGACCTCCTCCACGTCGTCGGCGAAGGTGATTCTGCTATCCACCAGAACCCTTCCGATCACCTCTCGCAGCGAATGCGGCCCGTCATCGTCCCCGTGAGTGACCAGGGTCGGCTCTATTCCCGAGACGGTCTGTGAGGCGGTCGCGTCCGAGTTCACATCGATAATTTCATCAAAGCCTTCCCTGATAACGTATTCATTCCCCCACTCGTCCTCCAGTCCGCTGACCGCGACGATTGTGTAGGCACCAGGTTCCAGATCGCTGAACGTCGCCGAAGTCTGACTCCCGAACGACGCGGTCTCTACCGTGGAGCCGCCCTCATCGACGAGATTGATCTCAAAATCGAAGTCATCTTCGAAATCAGCAGTCACCGTCAGTCCACCGAGGACCACAGAATACTCCCCGGTCACCGTAGGAGATGCGTCGCTTGCGACTTCCAGGTCGAAGACGCTCTCTGTGATTCGATAAATAGCGCCGCCCTCGGTTACCTCCTCAAATTCCACCCGATAATCTCCGGGGGTCAGTCCGTTCAACGTGGTCGTCCCCGTTATCGACTGACTGAATCCAGGCCCTACCACTTCGGCTGCCAGATCCGCACCGTCCAGGCCGGTGGCCGTGATCTCAAGGGATCCCGGGACCAATTCGTAGGTCACTGTCTTGGGCGTGATCGTATCACTGAGCACGTCCGCCCTGTCTTCCGATGCCACATACGTAGCGGGGCCATCTTCCACATCTCGAGGCACCACATCATAGGTTCCCGGCGCCAGGCCAGTGACGATCTCGGATGCCGACACCGTTTCCACCGTCGTTCCCTCGGAGTCGATGATATCAACCTCG
>SKNI01000143.1 GCA_007120615.1 Myxococcales bacterium
TCACTCTCCTGGCGAGCATCTAACTCCACCTGAGTGGTGGTCGATTCGTGGCCGCTGAGTTCGGCTCGAAGGGAGTAGCTACCCGGATCGAGATCGATATCACAGGGAGACTGGCACCGGGGAGAAGGTTCGGCATCGACAAAAATATTAGCTCCCCGGGGTTCAGTCGTGACGGTGAGGGTCGCCATTCGCGCGGCTTTCTCCCGTTGAATCTCAATGATCGTCTCCACGACGGCGTCCGCATTGGGAGCGTCGGGCTGTTCATTGAGATATTGCTGAAAATATTCTTCCGCCCGCCCCAGGGCGTCAGCCCGTCGATAGGCCTGGCCGACATTGAAGAGCAATTCCGATCGATCGGAGAGCTTGTAGGCTTCCAGAAACTTTTCGGCAGCCTCCAGATAGTCACCATCTTCGTAGTGCTGACGGCCCTCCATGAACCTTTCACGAGCCTCTTCGTTTGCGTCGGCCATCGCCGTCGAAGGGGTCCCAAGAATCAGGGTCATGGGTGCCAGAAAAAGGGTACCCATCAAGAAGAGGTTCAAGATGAATCGACGGGTAGTAATGGTCAAAAAAGACATGAGAGCACTTTCCAGATCGTTGGGGGAAATCTCAGTTAGGCACTACGCTCAGAAGGCAAAGGGGTCGATAATATCGTCGTCATCCCCATCCCCGCTATCCGGAGGTGGAGGAGTGGGAGTGGGCGCAGGAGTGGGAGTGGGAGTGGGCGCAGGAGTCGGCGTGGTTTCACGGTCTCGTTGCCGCTCTCGTTCTCGCTCCCGAGCCAATTCCTGTTCTCGAGCTCGCTCGGCGGCCTCCGCCTCTTCTCGACTGGTGTCTTCTTCCAGGGCTTCGGCAGCGGCAATGGCCTCCGATTCAGCAGCCTCTAACGATCTCTCCACGGCCGAAGAGCCCAGCGGACGGAGCACAAAATCAAGCTCCCGGTCTCGCTCCGGGGTCAGCCGAAAGGAGCGATCTTCGAAGCCCTCTATCTCCAGGGTGAAGTCAATCGAACTCTCGGAGTTCGCAAGCTCAAGAGTGATGGAGGTGATTCCGACGACCTCGCCATCTTGATAAACGCGGGCCCCCTCGGGGTCGGAGTGCAGGATGATTTGATGAGTCGTCCCGGTGCGCTCTTTCTCCAGCTCCGCTTCCGAGACGATCGACCCCGGCGGTAAATTGGCCCGGGGATCGGGATCTTCTTCGGAGGGATCATAGAACGTGGCGACGGCCAGCAGCGCGACGACAATAACGGACATAACACCGACCGCCAGGACGGCCAGGGGCATCTTCCCTTTTTTTTCGTTCGCCACTGCGGGAGCCGCTGGCGAGGAGGGGACCTGGAATTCACCGGTCTGATCAGCGGAGACCGTGGCGCGAAGCGGTGGCGGTGAGCCCGGGAACGGATCGGGAGCATTGCCGACCATCTCGCGAACTTTCTGAGACTTCATATTGACCGTGTCGGCGGCGTCTTCCTCGCTTATCGGTACGAAATCAAACTCCGTGGCTGCCGCGTCCTGGGGGCCGGTGTTGAAGTGGTTGCCCGAGGGGGTCTGGGGAACCGGAGCCGAAGAGTTGGACCGGTCGACGGAGGCATTTTGGGCGGCGGACTCACCGAAGTTTTCGTCGATGAACCGACTCAGGCGATTCACCGTATAGCCGGGAGCGGTCTGGTGAAGAGCACGGTCCAGGTCTTGTTTGGCGGAGTAGCCGTCCTGATAGCGCTCGTCGGGATCGCGGGCCAATAACTTCATCACGATCTTATCAACCTCCGCCGGGACGTTGGGGTTGATGACCCGAGGGGGGGTGATCTCTTTGGTGAGGATATTATTGTAGATCTGAAACTCGTTCTCTCCCTGGAAGGGCAACCGGTTGGTCAGCATCTTATAGATGATCAGGCCGGCGGCGAAGAGATCGGAGCGGCCGTCGATCTTCTCGGCCATGGCTTGCTCCGGGGCCATGTACAGCAATTTCCCTTTGATGACCCCCATCTTGGTATGAGTCTCTTTGACGGTGGCTTTGGCGACCCCGAAGTCGATGATTTTGACGTCACCGGCAAAACTCAACAAAACGTTATGAGGACTGATATCGCGGTGAACGATGTTGAGGGGGTTTCCGTTCTCATCGCACTTGGCATGGGCCACGTGAAGGCCGGCGCAGATGCTGGAGCCGATATAGACCGCGTGAGGCACCGGCACGTGTTGATTGCGCTTATTCATGGTCTTGATCACATCCGAGATGTCGACCCCATGAATATACTCCATGGCAATATAATAGCTGTCCTCGATCTTTCCGAGATCGTAGACCTGGGCGATGTTGAAGTGATTGATGCTGACGATGATCCGGGCTTCATCGATGAGCATGGTGATGAATTCTTCGTTCTCCGTCAGGTGAGGAAGAATTTTTTTGATGGCCACGGTCTTCTCAAAGCCCCCGATTCCGGGCATCGTGGCGCGATACACCTCCGCCATCCCCCCGCGTCCGACACATTCATGGAGGGTATAAGGACCGAATTTTTGAGGAAGCTGTGAAGCCATGGGTGAACCGTCGAGAGGGACTGCGGCGGGCGAAGGGGACTGGGCAAAGGCGCCCTTGGGCCCGTTATTTATCGAGCATTTGCCCGGACATCATAACACGAACTACATCGTCAGACCACGCCATCGTGGGCGCGGCAGACAGAAAAAATGAAGGCCGATTCAGCAGTGGTTCAATCAGGGCTGCCAGGCCGCTTCCACGATCGAATCGTTGCTGGCCAATAACAGATGCCAGCCGGACGGGAGTAGGCCTCCGGCGATCCAGATGTCGGGGGTTTGACCAAAGCGACTCATCGTGGCCATCACAAAAGGGGACTGGTTGTTCACGGGAGTCCCCGGAGACGACTGATATCTCGAGATACTCACGGAGGTGATCTCCTCAAAGTGCGCATCCACTGCGATCGGAGTGAAGAGGGACATTCCGGAGCGTCCAATGCGACTAAAGAGCGGTTCGTCCTGCTCGGTCGGCTGAGTGATAAATCCGGCCATGCCCCGCTGAGTGACGAAGTGTTCGATGGAGTCGGAGGAGTTCTGAAGCAATTGATACTCACCGGTTTCGAGATCATAACTGTAGGCCAGAGCACATTCGCGACAATCGGTCTCCGCTCCCACGAAGATAAGGTGATCTTCGAAGACGTCGGCAAACCAGATATAGGAGAACTCCGAGAAGACCTGGATGCGGCTGAACCCGCTGCTGAGATCAATTCGCGAGACCTGCCAGAGTCCGGCGGTGTCTCGTTCATGGACGGCGTAAAAGGTGGTCTCGTCGATCATGGTAATGGATCGCAAGGTGCTGAAAACGCTCTGACTAAAGGCGACTTCCCCGGCCTCCAGATCGTAGACGTAGAAGGTATCCGTTTCGCCGGGCTCGTCTGCCAGAAAGACCAGATGTTCTCCGTCCGGGGAGTAGCTTATCTGGTGCGGGTTCACACTGGAGGCAAGGCCAAGGGGGCTAGACTCTCTGGGAGAGTCGACAGCGGCTTGATGGAGGGTACGCTGTCCGGTGCTCCCTTCGGTGAGAAAAGCAAATTTGCGACCGGTGGGGAGGCTGAAGAAGTTGTAGGGGTCCAGATCCTGATTGCGCAGGGCGTTGTCGGAATAGCCATTCCCGCTGGCATCGGTGGTCCAGTGATTGGGAGTCCCGTTATTGGAGGAGTCCAACGGGAAGGGGTCGTATTGGTTGGGGATGGAGTCCCCGTCAATATCGTCGTCGTCTTCGTTGTCGATTCCGTTGTTGTTACTGTCGCGAGAGAGATCGATTTCGTCGAAAATAGGCTGGCCCAGGTCGTCTACTTCGCCGGTATCGACCAGGAGAATATCGTCGACATCGGGAATCCCATCTCCATCGGTATCGGTGTCACAGACATCGCCCCAGCTGTCGCCGTCGAGGTCTTCTTGGTCGGGATTGTCATGAAGAGGGCAATTGTCCACAAAATCACCGACCCCGTCGCCGGAGGTGTCGAGGTCGGCGGTGCGGGGATGACATGAGAAATAGATCTCTCGCACCAGCAGGGAATCGTCTTCGCCTTCGGGGCGGCCGATGATTCCCAGACCCCGGGCATCGGGAAGAAGGTAGATGGAAAAGCTCTGGAAGTCGTCCAACTCCGTGAGGTCATACTCCGGCAGTCGCTCGAATTCATCCCAGGAACGTTGGAGAATATTGCTTTCCTGGCGCTCCGAGAGGAACCGACCGGCTCGGCCGGTGGTTTTGTCGAAGACATAGAGTTGGCCGCCCGGTGCCGGGACGAGGAAGGGATCAAACTCAGAGAGGTCTTCCAGTTCGGGGTCGATCTCGTCTCCGTCACTTAGTTCTTCAGGGATTTCGAGTATCACCTGTTGTAAAGTGAAAAATGGGCTTCCCGTGGGCCCACCCACATGAAAGAAGCGAATCTGTCGCTGCGATTCATACCAGAAATAATGTCCCAGGCTCCCATCGGCCTGGACCAGGTCATGAACGTATAGGTCATCGATCTCCGAGTTGGGCAAGGTTAACGTGGCAAAAACGGAGACTCCATCGGGACTAAGATCGGGACCGAATCGCTGCGATCGAACGCTGACCGAACTGGTGGTGTCTCCCTCGGTGATGCGGGTGACCAACCGGCGAAGTTCTCCGTTGGCAAATCGGAGGGGGCCGCCGATGGGATAGCTGGTCCCCGATGGGGTGTTGTGTTCCCGCCCATAGGAGATTTCCCCATCTGGGGAGATGAACGTCCAGGCGCCGACGGGAAGGCCTCCGGCCTGAAGGATTCCGGGGGTGATGACAAATCCGCCGGTATTGGTCGACCCGATCCGACGCTCTTGGCCGGCGAATCGGAGGTCGTCGAATTCGTGCCATTCCCCGGTCTGTCGATCGAGCATAATAAAAGAACTCTGAGAAAGGCCGTCCTCGTCGACGGTGCCCACGACGGGAAGCCAGCGCCCGTCGATGACGGGAGCGATGGCGAATTCTCCAGCCCGAAAAGAAGTGGTGTCAAAGTCCAGGATGCCATCCGTAGAATTGGCGTGACAAAAAGGTGTGTCCGAACAGGCATCGCCTACTCCGTCGCCGGTGCTGTCTTGCTGGGTCGGGTTCTGGGTGTCGGGACAATTATCGATCCCGTCGAAGACTCCGTCATCGGTGGAGTCGGTCAAACATGCTCGGGCGAGGCTGTGCGGAGAAGAACCTGATGTCTGGGTTTGAACCAGGTATACGCAGCTAAGATCATCTCGATCGTAGTGATCGCATCGCTTTGTATCCGAACATCGAGGGGCGCAGAGGTCTTCGGTGCCCACCTGGAGGCAGGCCGCCAAGTCTGGACAATCGGCGTTTTCCGCGCAGGGCGTCAAACAGACGTTGCCCCGGCACACTCCGGAATCTGCGCAGTCATCGTCCTCGTCGCATTGCTCACCGAAGTTGGCCAGGCTCGGGTCGATCTCGTCGACGTCGACGTCGGCGTCCTCGTCGAGTACATCCTCGTCGGCGGGATCGGTATCTGTGAGGGTACCCGTATCCCCATCGCCAATCCCTACGTCGTCCAACTCCAGGTGATCAAATTCATCAAAGTCCAGAAAACACCCTGTGCTGACGAGCAGCAAGCCGAGCATTATACTGGACAAGAGATACGCGGTAAGTAGACGAGGGGCAGTATTCATAGGGTCGGGCCGGGAGCATTGGGGGTATCTACTGATGAGATCGATTCGAATAGCCGAACTCGATCGTAGCATGGTGTAAAAATCCATTGCAACCACTATAGGGGACAACCGGTGATGTGGCGATAGGGAGTAAGGCGTTTCAAAAATAGGACGCA
>SKNI01000304.1 GCA_007120615.1 Myxococcales bacterium
GAGGGAATGGTGGGCGATCGTTTCAGCAACGATCTCAGCTATGATTGGAGCCGAAACCGGTTAATGGCAGGTGCCGATTACGGCGTCGATCTTTTCGGCGAGAGGCTTCGACCCTTGGCCCGGCTGGCGGTGGGATATTCCTATCAGTCCCTGGGTCTGACGGTGGACAATCGAACTTACCGAGACGGAGACCACGGACTGGCCGCTCAATTGAGTACGGGTGTGGAGTTGAGCTTCGGAAGAGGTGATATTGTGGAGGGCGAGATCCTCAGCCGGCTCTCAGTGGGATTTAACTTTTTGATGGGCTATCTCTGGCAAACGGAGGCCGACTTTAGCGATATGCGGTCGACGTCAGCGCCGTCGGAGCCCAATGAGGAGGATCCCTGGACGCGAGGCTCTCTGGACGCCGGCTCTCTTCAGATGTCCGGTACCACCTGGACCGTAGGTGCAGTGCTTCGGTATCACTTTGGTTCGTAAATAGATGGCATCCGGAAATGGCTCCCTTTGCAGAAAACGGTCTATTTGACGATCTTCGAATTTCGCTCACCGCTCGACATAGCGTTGCTATGCCTCGGAATTCGCAAAATCCGAATCTCATTCAAATATCCTCGTTTCTGCTCGGTCCGCCATTTCTGGATGCCATCTAAGTGAGCCCTCGTAAGCGATCCCCTGGGGATCGCTCGCGAGATCTCTGGTTGACAGCAATCGCAGAAGTTCTCACATTCAAGGGGCCGGGCTCCCACTGTAGGGAGTGTGGATCAGGCTTGCGGTTACGGCCCGCCGCGCCACTGACGAAACGTTTGCGATTTTAACGTTCGGTGTGGTGCGAAGTTGAAGATGATCCACACCAAGCGACGCGATCTAAGGAGTGACGCATGGCCACGGCTGAAGAAGTTATCCCCCCCGAAGAACCCCATAAGAAATCAAAAGCAGAACCACCGCAAATTCGGCAAGAGCGAAAGCCCGCAGCGGCGGGCCATCTTGAGCACCGAAACCTGCGCTCCGATGAGTTCTGGCGAGGGATTCCTGCGTTTAGCGACGTAACAGAAGAGGAATTTCTCGACTATAAATGGCAGATGAAAAACTCGCTCTATGGCGAGGCCAAGTTGATGAAGTTGATGGAGGGACTGGCGCCGAAAGAATTCGTAGAAGATGCGAAGCGTGGATTTAGCAAAGCGCCCATGTCGGTTCGGATTACACCCTACTTATTGAGTCTGATCGACTGGGACGATCCCTGGACCGATCCGATTCGGACCCAATTTATGCCCATCGGATCTCGGCTGACCATGGATCATCCGATGTTGACGCTGGACTCGCTTCACGAGCAGGCCGATGCCCCGGTGGAGGGACTCACCCACCGCTACCGGGATAAGGCCCTCTTTTTGCCCTTGGACACCTGTCCGGTCTATTGTCGCTTCTGCACCCGGAGCTACGCGATCGGGGTGGATACGGACACCGTAGAGAAAGTGAAATTGCGGGTCGATCCGAAGCGCTGGGAGAGAGCGTTTGAATATATCGAGAGTCGACCGGAGTTAGAGGATATCGTCATCAGCGGCGGCGATACCTACAACCTGGCCTTTAAGCATATCGAGAATATCGGGGTTCGCCTTCTGGAGATTCCCCATATTCGGCGAATTCGCTTTGCCACCAAGGGTCTTGCGGTGATGCCGATGAAGATCTTGACCGATCAGCGCTGGCTAGACGGAATGACTCGGGTGGTAGAACTGGGACGAAAACTGCATAAACAGGCCGTAATTCATACCCATTTCAATAACCCCAACGAGATCACCGAGATTACGCGCCGGGCGATGAACGAGCTCTTTGAGCGAAATATCGTGGTGCGAAATCAGAGTGTTCTGCAACGAGGCGTCAATGACGACCCGGAGACGATGTCGTTGTTGGTCAAGCGGTTGGGGGAGGTCAACGTTCATCCCTATTACGTCTATCAGCACGATATGGTGCAGGGAGTTGAGGACCTGAGAACGTCGGTTCAGACCAATGTCGATATTGAGAAATCGGTGCGCGGGGTCACGGCTGGATTTCACACGCCGACCTTTGTGGTCGATGCTCCCGGCGGCGGTGGAAAGCGCGGCGTTCACTCCTATGAGCATTACGATCGGGAGACCGGGATCTCCGTGTATACAGCGCCGTCGGTGAAGCCGGGAGAGCATTTTCTGTACTTTGATCCCCTTCACAGCCTCAGCGATGAAGTCCGAAAAGCGTGGACCGATAAGAAAGCCCAAAAAGAGATGATCCAGGCGGCTGAGCGAGCCGCCGGTGTGAGCTAAATTGCATAAAAACGGCGCCCCCGGCGTCTACTCAAGTAGCCATGGATGGCTGCTGGAACGAATTTATCCTGAATGGAGTCGAAGGATGCGAGTGTTGAGAAACGGGGCGCTGTTGGCAGGGCTTTTTGCGATGTTGATTACGGTTTTGCCGGCCTCGGCCGATGCGATTTTGCGTGTCGGGGTAGATGCCCGGTGGGTGCCGATCGCTTTGGAGACGATGAAAGAAGACGGGGGCGCCTCTTTGAATAAAGAGCGCCAATTGGAGAGCCTCGGGGTAGGGGCCAGGGTCTTAATTGGTGTGGAGCGATTCGCACTGGGACCGAAGGTCAACTTCGCTCGCCATACCTTCTCCGACCCGGATCTGAGTTATTCGCAGGTCGATATCAATCTGCACGCCCGACTGAGGATGCCCTCGGCTCGGTTTGCCTTTTTTACCGAGGCCGGCCCGGCGGTGGCGCTCAATATCGGAGGAGTAGGCTATACCGCAGTGCTGGGAATGGAGGTCGATATCCTCGGATGGCCGCTGGTCGATATGAACCTGGGCCTGGCGGCACAATATGCCAATATCCCCATCGGAGCCGGGCCCTCCGAGGTGCGAAGAAACCACGGCCTGCGGGGTATGGTTGTGGTCGGTTTTGACTTCAAACTCTATTGATCGCTTTTGAGGCTCCACCAGGAGGGCGGAGGCAAGCCTGGGGGTTGGGCTTTTTTCTATGGCGCTCTCAGACCTGAAGAGCAAGATTCGGTGCGATGCAGTCAAGGATCGCGCCCCCCGTGATCTGAGCAGCGGGGATCGATTTTCTTGCGCCTCCTCCCCACTCGATCCAATCTGGTTGCTGCTCGGGCGATGGGTTCGCCGTTGTCTCCGAGAGGTAGTGATATTCCCGAGGAAGGTGGCAAATAGATGCATCGGCAGTGGTATCTAATCGACGATGAGGGGATCCATCCTCTTGATCTGGGACAGGAATCGGAGGATTTTTGGGATAAATTTACCCATGACGGAGAAGAGGGACCGTGGTCGGCCTTCTCACAGGTGGTGGTGGACGCCTCGGCGACCCGAACGGTGGAAGGGCTCTTTCGGACGGCTCCAGAGTTGGAGGTCGGCTTAGAAGAGGTCACCGATCAGCCGGAGCTTTGGGACGGGTCGATGATGGTGGCCAGTGGCGAGGAGTTGACGGTGATCTCGGAGCCGGGCGTCGATCTCGACGATCGGGTCATGGCCGCGGTCTGGGCGGAGGAATTGATCGCTCATTTGCGGTGTGACGGAGCGTTTTTTGGCTACGATCCGGCGGCAGGTACACTTTTCTTAACGGTCTTTTCGGAGGGAAAACCGGAATTTGCCTGGTGTGACTCATTGTCGCCGGGGCCAAGTTATGCGATCGTCTTTCAGGAAGATGGGCAATGCACCAATGAAGACCCTCGACGGTTTGCCCTGGTGCAGATGGATATGCCCGAGACCAGTCCGTTGCTCGATCGGCATCAATTTTTGCTGGTTAACCTGCGGAAACTCGGGCTGAATTCAGTGAGTCCGCAATTAGAGGATCTACCCATCGCAGCCGTATTAGCCAGGAAGCCAGACGAATAGGGCGATGGCGGCGATCGGTGTTGGGGCGGGAGATCGGATATAATCACTTGAAGGAGCGGGTAATGGAAAAGAGCGATCGGTCGTGGTTATTTTTGGCCCTGGCGGCGATAGGGTTGTCGTTGTTGATGCTGGTGCCGTTGGCCTGCGGAGGCGCGGCTCAGTCAGTGGGGCTTTCCTGTCGGGATCACGCCGACTGCCCTGGCGAAGCCCGTTGTCTACGCGGGAATCGATATCCCGGTGGAACCTGCACCATCGCCTGTGACGACCATTATGACTGTCCCGGCTTTGCCTATTGCATCGATCGCGAAGGCGGTGTGTGTCTGGAAGGATGCGACCGAGATCGGGATTGTCGCTCTTCCTATGAGTGCAGCAATGAGCGTAATAATGGCTCCGGTGGCCGAAGTTATGTGTGCATCGGAGATTGACGAGATGGTTTTTTAGTTGGGGGGGCGATCGACAAGGAGAGAGATGGAGTTATTTATCAGTCCGCGGGTGGCGGCGTTGATCGAGCTTGCTCTGGAAGAGGACGAGATCGGCTTTGATGCCACATCCCAGGCGTTTTTTGGCGCCGACAGCCGAGCCTCTGCCCGTCTGATCGCTCGCCAGGAGCTGGTGATGTGCGGCGCTCCGGTGGCAAAAGCCGTATTTCGGAGAGTCGATGAGACGGTGCGGTTTGAAGCGGTGGCCGATGAGAAAACTCTGGTTCGAGAGGGGGAGATCATCGCCACCGTGGAAGGGGCGTCGGGCTCTCTTCTGCGAGGAGAGCGCACGGCCCTGAATTTTTTGCAGCGGATGTGCGGAGTAGCCACGCTGACCCGAGAATTTGTAGAAGCTCTGGGCGACGACCAAACCAGGGTCGCCGATACCCGAAAGACCCTTCCTGGCTGGCGACTCCTCGATAAATACGCCGTGCGGTGCGGCGGTGGTTATAATCACCGCTATAATCTCTCGGCAGGCGTGATGATCAAGGAGAACCATATTGCGGCGGCCGGGGGCATTGCCGAGGCCATCGAAGTGGTTCGTCGTCACGCCCCTCATACGCTTCGAGTGGAGGTCGAGGTGGAGACGCTGAAGGAGGTCGAAGAGGCCCTGGAGGGCGGCGCCGAGATCATCTTGCTCGATAATATGAATAATCAAATGATGAAGGAGGCGGTCCAGATAATTCGCGATCATCGACGGGGCAAAGAGGTGGTCATCGAGGGGAGTGGAAATATGGACAAGGAGCGTCTGCGAGGTCTGTCCGAGGTGGGACTCGACGTGGTATCGGTGGGAGCGCTGACTCACTCGGTGTCGGCGGCTGATATCTCGATGCTAATCGATTGAAGAGAAAATTACGGGAGAAAAATTGTGAGCAGACCCAAAATTGAGCTGGTTGAAGAGACGAAGTCGACCAATGAGTTGGCGCTAAAGGCGCTCTCTGAGGGTGCTGCAGCGGGGACGGTCTTCGTGGCCGACCACCAGACTCAGGGGCGGGGCCGTCGCGATATCGGCGGAGGACGTCGAGAGTGGTTTTCGCCGAAAGGCACTAACCTTTATCTATCGGCGGTGATTCGACCGGAACTGGAGATGGAGCGGCTCTCGGCGATTACCCTGGCGGTGGGCGTGGGTCTGGCGCGGGTGATCGAAGAGCATACGGGGGTCGATATATGGTTGAAATGGCCCAATGATCTCTATGTGGGAGAGCGAAAATTGGGAGGGGTGTTGACGGAAGGAGCCACCGGTCCCGGAGGATTTGAGGGCGCGGTGATAGGCGTTGGCCTCAATATCAACGTGATGGCAGCGCAATTTCCCGATTCCCTGAAAGAGGTGGCCACCAGCTTGCGCCGGGAGACCGGCCAGGTCCACGATAGGCTTACTCTGGCGCTGAAGGTCTCAGAAAATCTACTACAAGTCTGTGAAGAATACGTCACGTACGGATTAGAAGGGTTTAGCGAAAGCCTGA
>SKNI01000466.1 GCA_007120615.1 Myxococcales bacterium
CCCCGTCAGATTGGAAAGGAAGTCTACACCGTCGACGTCCCCGAATTCGATGGGGAAGCCCTCTATGAGAATAATCAGCATCACTTCGTGCTGCGTGTGATCCGCGACCGGGTTCGCGTTCTTCAGGTCGTCGGCCGTCCCAGCTGGGATCAGCGGTTTCTGCGGCGCCTCTTGAAGAGAAACCCAAACGTGGAATTGATCAGCTTCTTTATCTTGCGCACCGATGGAAATCCTCAACTGGTTCCCCAGAACGAGATGAGCCTGATCCCATTTCCCACCGACGAGCTCTTCCGCGATGAATTGGGCAGCTTTGACCTGGTGATTTTTCAGAATTTCAATTTTGGCCCCTATCATATGGGGCGTTACCTGGACAACGTCGCTGATTATGTGCGCGACGGTGGAGGATTTGCAATGATCGGCGGCGATCTCTCCTTCGCCAGCGGAGGCTATGCCCGAACCCCGATCGAATCGATCTTACCGGTCACCCTTCCCTCCTCCAGCTCTCGCTCTCAGGTGATGGATTCGGAGCATTTTCGCCCTGAGTTGACCGAAGCCGGACATCGCCATCCGATCACCCAGCTGGCCTTTGATCCCGCTCATAATCAGCAATTATGGGAAGAGCTGCCTCCGCTGAAGGGCACCAATATCGTCCTCGGCCCCACCGAAGACGCCACGGTTCTGGCGACTCATCCCACCCTGCGCTTTGACGGGGAACCGATGCCGGTGATCACCACTGCCGAACGTGGAAAGGGTCGAGTGATGGCGATCACCAGCGACAGCAGCTGGCGATGGGGCTTTGAGCACGTCGGCCAGGGCGGCACTCCTCGAGAATATCAAAACTTCTGGAATAGCTCGATTCGCTGGTTGATCCAGGACCCGGAGTTAAAGCTCGTCCGCCTTGATATCAATGAAGATATCATCGCTCCTGATTTCCCCCTCGATGCCACGGTCCGGGTCTTCGCTCCTGATTATAGTCCCGCCCCCAACATCGATGGGGAGATGACCATTCATCATACTCCCTTTGAAAACGTGGCTCAGGGAACCGAACAGGCCCGGTCCACCTTTGATGCGCTCTCCTTTCAAACCAATCACGCCGGAGAGTGGCACCTCGATCGTGGATTCGAAGCCCCAGGGGTCTATGAATTCAACGTGGAAGTTCCCTCTTCTGCCGGGCCGCTGACCGATACAAACCTGATTTTGGTCGTCCCCAATATCTCCCAGTACCGCGATATTGTTCCCCGCAATCACCTCCTCTCCCTTTTCGCCGAGAGCACCGGGGGCTACCATAGTATACTTCCCGATCTACAGGTGCGAAACCTCGACTTCGAAGAACCTCGATACGTGGAAGTACACCGACGAGACGTGGTTCAGCTGTGGGATAACGCCTTACTCTTTTTGGTGATTATCGGATTACTTGCCGCGGAGTGGACCTTCCGCCGACGCTGGGGAAGACTCTAACCGCAGCAGTTCCCGCCTCACATCAGGCGCCGATAACCTGACCGGATCAAGGAACTACTTCGGCCAAGCCCTGCCCGGCCAAAGAAAACCTCGATGATAGAAACGGTTTTATTGAGCCTATCCATCCCTTGGTGTACAGTGACCCTCGTACCTTGGGCCGTCATGCCGAGCCGCCAATGCCTATCGCTGCTGAATGCATTTGCATTCCGCTTAGTTGGGCCTGCAGTCTCCGGTAACAGGCAAATCTATTCCCGATGTTGTGAGTGTCTTTCATGGGAGACAATACTCCCGAAGCCGTCGAACTCAAATGTCCCGGGTGTGGGACTCACTTTCGATTGACCCCCAAGAAGGGGCGTCTGCCGACCAGTGAGGTACCATGTCCGAAGTGTTCCGAGATCATCCCTCTCGGTGGGAGTCCTCAAGATTCCGCGGCGGGCAATGAGCCGGAATCAACGACCACTTCTGCTCCCGCTTTCGGAGTGACCGCGGCGACCAAGAAGATTCGAAAGAAAGTCAGCGAGGACTCCTCAACGCCTCTAAGTGAGCGTGAAAAGGACGCTATCGCTCGATTTGCGAACCTCACCGGAAATGAAGGAGCGAATTCAACCATCGCCGGCCTCCCCGGATCCTTTGATACAAATCCGTTCGTCGACTCATCCTTATCAACCAAAGGTCCAGCTACGGGCTCCATCGAGAAATCGGTCCTTGATAGACTGGCTGCGGACTCCTCTGAGGATTCCGACGACAGCGACGAAGCTCAGGACCTTCCGGCACCCTCTGGTTCCGGTGTAAAGGTGCCGCACGACACAACTGAAGCCGACGGTAGAGAACCCACCCGAAAGAGTCAGCGCGCCCTCACCCAGACCGAAGAAAACCCGAGTGTCCCTCCTGAGATGGCAAAACACCTCCGGGACCAGGCCGATAAAGCCGGTAAAATTACCACCTCTCCCTCTACAGAAGAGAGTCAAAAGTCTCAGATTCTGGCTAAGCTCCAGACCAAGGTTGTGCGCCAGCAGTTGAATCCAGATGGGGACCACTCCGCACAAGACGAAGATAACGCCAAACAACGGTCCAACGCCTTCTCTCGTGATCCCACCAGAGCTGCGACACCTTCTCTTGAAAGCCGGACATCACCTTCTATTTCCCTCTCCCGACTTCGGGCCGCCGCCCGGGAAGATAAGTCATCTCCCTCCATCTCACTGACGCCCCCTCGCTCTTCAGTCCTCGACGAAAAATCAGAAGGTGCCGCCGACGGGGCCTCAGAAGACCCCAGGAAGAAACTTTCCCTGGCCGCGCGTTTCAAGAAAGCCCGACAAAAAGGCACCGGTGATGCAGGCAACCTTCGCGCGAAACTTCGCAAGGTCAGCAAACCCAACAAGAAGGCGCCTTCCCCCGGTGATGAGAGCCTCGCCGATGGGGTCGACATCAGTGAAGGCGAGATTGCGGATATCGTCGAGCGGACAACCTCGAATGTTGGACTTCCCTCACCAAAACTGACCAGTCCCATCACCAGCAAGACCCCGAAGATCAACAAAGAGGAAACCGAAAAGAAAAAAGACACCAAAGAACCCGATGAGTCCGATCATTCCGGTCTCTTCGAGCGGTATCCCTCCACCGCTTCTGACGATTCGGCAGAGTCCGACCCCATCGCAGAGGTCTCGAAAAAGTCAGGGACCACCAGCCAGTCTATGCTCGCCAGGCTTCAGAAAAGACGAAACCGAGGCGATCATGTCGATCCTCTCGAGGTGGGCGCCGCCGGCGAGCGTCGTGGCAGCGGATATATTCGCCTTCCCACCACCGAGATCCAGGAAGTCCTCGGCCAGGGAGATTTTCGGCTCAAGATTCAAGGAGTCATCTACGAACCGGTAGACCGTGATGGGCTGACCCAACTGATCAAAGGCGGCGTCCTGCTGGGAGCGGAAGAACTCGCCGAGGCCGAAGGCGACTGGATGCCCGTCTCAGAACACCCCGTCTTTGGAGAGTTGCGCCGAAAGATGGCCACCGAAGCACATCAGGTGCTCTCCCGCATGGGGGCGACACAGCGAAACCAGCCTGTCTCTGCCCCCCCGGAAAAGCCAGACACACTCGAAGAACCCCCACCGGCATCAACCCCGACGACCACGCAGCCGATTCACAGATTGGAGCGAGAAGTTGAGCCCACACCTGAGCCCGACGTTGAAACCAAACCGGCAGCGCCCACGTCGGTAGAACCTTCCGTTGAGTCCAAGCCGGTAGAGCCTACAGTGGAGGCAGTGGAGACCAGATCGGTAGAGTCCACACCGGAGCCGGCCAAACCGACGATCGAAGAACGCCCCCCGACCCCTGAGAAGAAGTTCGACCCACCTGCACCTGTTGACGACAGCCTTCGGGAAACCGCTTCGGAGAGCTTAAACGAACCTTCGGAACCCTTCGCCGACACTCTGAGCTCTGTACCCGATAGCGACGCTCCCCCACTCACGACTCCAAAGCGGAAAGGGAAAGGTGGCTTGATCGCCGGCATCCTGGTCGTGATGGTTGCCGCTGCAGCGGGAGGGTTGATTCTGACCGAGCCCGGCCAGAGCCTCATCGCTGACCTCACTGACACTCCCTCGTCCGATAGTATCGCCGTGGAGGAGCCGCAAGAAGCGGACCCCGCTGTAATGGAGGCAATTCAGGTTGCGACCGCTGCCGTCCTGGGTGCCCTCCCCGACGCGTTTTCGGACCCCTCCCTGGCCGATGAATGGGCTCGAGAGCAGGTCGAAGACTCCGATTACGAGAATGTCATCGATCTGCTGGCCGCACAGTGGAATGAAGGCCGACGGGAACATGACTTCGTGCTCCTGTATTTTGATGTCCTGTTGGAAAATGAATCCCACCAGATGGCTCGCAGAGTTGCATTAAAAGGCATGGAGCTTTTTCCCGGAGATGATGAATTCGTCGGAGCCCATCGCCGTGCGATAAAAGGAGATGAGAGTCTGACCTCCTACCAGCACACCCATCTTACCGAGGCTGACCAGTACACCGCCGATGGACTCTATGACGTCTCCGGGCACCGCGGTGTTGTGTTGAGTATGGAAGGAGCAGAGACACAATACGTATTCAAGCCTGAGCGATCTGGCTGGCAAGATGGATGGCGAGCCGAGGTAGCAGCCTGGCGCTTTTGTGAACTGGTGGCCTGCCATTTTGAGATCTTAAAGATAGAGCCGGCCATTATGACCCGCTCCTTTTTCGACGAACTATCGGGTGATACCGAAGGTCTTGCTGCACTCGCCGAACAGGCGAGTTGGCAAGACATCGAGATCGATGGTGAGGCTATACAAGCGGTGCGTGGAAGCCTGGAACATCTTCCGGCCAAACCCTCCGCAGCCTTCCCCATCGAATACACCCGTCTCTGGCTCAACTGGCTGGCGGCCGGAACGGACAGTCAAGATTTAGAGAGCACCCTTGCTGAAAACCTGGGCAGCCTCCAGAACCTTGCTGATGGAAAATTTTACGAGGGCCTCGTCTCCCAGGTTGGAGACCTTCCCACCTGGGAGTTGGCCCGTCAGGTCTCCAGTTTGCTCCTCTTCGACTTCTTGACCAATAATTGGGAGCGCTTCTTCACCCGCCCCGAAGAATACGGCACCAATAACCCCGTCGTGGGAACCACTCTTGTTTCGCGTCATAATGGTGATGCCTTCCAGCCCCGGGCCTCTCGTCGGGTACAGGGACGCTTTGAATGGACCACCCGCTTCAGTAGCAGCACCGTGGCTTCGATTCGCGCTCTTGATCGCGAACTGGTCGCCGAGGTTCTCTTTCCAGAAGCCACCGCCACGGAACGAAGTCGTCTCAACGTAATGTGGTCTCAGCGTCAGCAGCTCCTGCAGCGCGTCGACGAGCTCACCTCCCGACACGGATCTGAAGAAGTCCTTCTCTTTCCCTGAGTCCTGGGAAACACCGTCGGATAGCTTCGACACCCTACCCTCTTCTCACTCTCCCACTTCGATGTGCACTGGCCAAACCCGGTCAATGCGCTTATATAGTGCCCCATGAGTGTGGACTCCCAGCGGGCTGCACTAGCGGCGTACCAACCTTCTTATCAGAGAGTCACTGCATATGACCAAAATTTACTACGGTTGTGATGAAATCCCTCGAAACTGGGGAACCTATTCATCACTTTGCAATGCTATCGAGTTGAATCTTGAGCAATTAGACAACCCCCCTAAAGACGAGACATTAAATCGTTGGCGTGTGGAATCCCCTCGGGGGTTCGCTTTTATCCTTCACGCCGACCCATCGGTGGCTCAGGGACTCGCAGATGCAGCCCAGGCGGACAAAACAGAACTCCCTGAGGCGGTACTGGAGGGATGGACAAAGACAATAAAGAG
>SKNI01000375.1 GCA_007120615.1 Myxococcales bacterium
CGCCACTCTTGGACTTCGACTTCTGCGCCGCTTCTTCGGCCATGGATCACTCCTGATAAAAATATTTCCCGGTGAACTACAATGCTGCCAAGAGTGTTAAAACGAAAGGAGTTGGAGGGTCAAGGAGTAAGGTCCCG
The DNA here is from genome assembly GCA_007120615.1 of Myxococcales bacterium. Lineage (GTDB taxonomy): Bacteria > Myxococcota_A > Bradymonadia > Bradymonadales > Bradymonadaceae > SKNI01. Next base: position 138 of record SKNI01000375.1, read on the forward strand.
GCGACTGCCCTTGACGGGAGAATGGTGATGCCATTGAATAGCAACGCGCTTTTGGCTGTTAGAATTTCGACGTGTCCGGCCATTTTTGGAAAACCCCGAACTGAGAGTAAGACGTGAGAAAGAAACTGACCGCTTTGGTAGCATTGATGTTCCTCGTCACGGTTGTGGCCTGCGACGAGGGAGACGATGCACCGTCTGCTCAGGCAGAGCCTGTAGAAGAGGCAACCCCGGGAACTGAGAATGAGAGTGAGGAGCCCGGGGACACAGCCCAGGATGAATCAGCTCAGCCGGAGGGAGCCCAGGAGGCGGCAGAGTTTAGCTATCCGGATTACGATCTGGAGAGCCTGACCGTAGCACAGCGGGTGGAATTAGCCGGAGTGGCGGAGTCCGAGCTCTGCCCCTGTCCCGATGAAGTAGTGAGCCTCCATGAGTGCATGCAACAAGAGGAGCGCTGTGAAGATGCCGACGAGATGACCGGCACGCTCGTGGCGGCGTTGAGCGAAGGAGGAGAGGCAGAAGACGCCTTCGACCGCGTCGCTCAGGAGCGTGGCAGCACCGAGCGTGAGCATACGTTTCACCTCGGCGACTCCCCTTATAAAGGAAATCCCGACGCCGACGTGGTGATCGTGGAATTTGCCGACTTTCAATGTCCCCACTGTCGAACGGCGGCTCAGGCCATGGACGTGGTGGCCGACCGGTTCGGTGACGATGTGGTGATCTATTTCAAATATTTCCCCCTGGGCAGCCCGCTCTCCGATCAGGCGGCGCAAGCTGCGGCCGCCGCTCATCAGCAGGACCGATTCTGGCAGATGCATGGGTTGCTCTTTGAGAATCAGCGACAGCTGAGCGCCCAGCAGATTCAGGGATTTGCCCGACAGTTGGGCATGAACTTCGAGCGGTTTCAACAGGATATGCGAAATGCCGAAGTCCAACGCAACGTGGCTCGCGATCGACAAGAGGGGATGGCGGCAGGTGTTCAGGGAACGCCGGCGATCTTCATCAACGGAAAACAATATACCGGGGCCATCACCCCGCAGGCGATCGGGGCAAATGTAAATTCCCTTCTGGAAGGAAGCTAATGGTATGCGCCCGTCGGTCAGCGACGGGCGCCGTTTGCGATCCAGTGCTCGATGCGCTCGATATCTTCGGTGGAGAGAGGGTCCTGGCCGCTCCAGGGCGGCGGCTGCACCGTAAATCGGCGCACCGGATAGTCGGGCAGGATCTTATGCATCAGGTAGGATCGGGCCGGCTGAAAGGGGTGAATCAGAAGGGCGTCGACCTGCTCGGAACGCTGTCCCACGAGTCGATCTCTATCCAGTGAAATCAGGGGGTGCAGGTTTCGGCTGCTTTCGCCGTGGCAATCATTGCAATGGGCAACGAAAATCTCTTCGACCTCCGCCCAGGTGACGATGGGACGCTCCAGGGGCTCGGAGTCGGCGATATCATCTCGAGAGCGAAGTTCGGGGAGGACCGTGGCAGGACTGATTGGTGAATCCGTGACGCTACGAATACCGTCGGCCCCGGCGATTCGCAGGGTGTAGGTCAAGTCTGGCTCCAGGCTGGAGTTGGGTCGAAATCGCAGGGTGCGGCGGGTCATATAATAATCGGTGCGCCCGCCGTACCCAAATCCCCCGGAGCGAAGCTGGATAGCCGTACTTCCGAAGGTGTCCGGATCGAGGTAGGCGTTAAATTCCACTTCCATCGTCGGACGCAGGCCGATCTCATCACCCGGTGATATTTCGGTGATTCGCAACCAATCATCAAAGGCCCCGGGCATTGGAATGGGGTCGCCGTCTTCGTCGAGGGGTCCCTCGGGTTCGATGCTGCCACATCCCATCCATAAGAGGAGGGTGAAGAGGATAAAAACCCCGCCTGGCGGTGTCGAAATGGTTCGAAAATGCACGCGATGCTCGCCGGTTTCGGTCGGTAGAATCGAAGATAGCCGTCTTTGTTCATCGGCGATCCTCGTATTTCCTTTTCTTTCCACTATTCATCGTAGCACCGATGGGAGGTCCGGACCACTGAGCGAGGGCGCGGTACGGGGATGGCGGGAGATAAACCTGTCAGGACTGATCTTGTGTGATAAGGGTTTGATATGATTGAGCTTTGGGGTGATGGGGTATCCGGCAAGGTGACGAAATATGACAATTTCAGGGGTTGCCGTAGTGGTATAGAGTAGATTATGGTCGGTGCTGAAGTAGCGGGAATGAAGGCTGTATCTCGGGAGGGAGCCAAATTATTTCAAAAATTGACTTGGTTTTACGGCCAGACCGCTTATAGTGCTGCCTCGGCTGAACTCCACAAGGGGACAAAGATATCCTATTTAGTGGAGTGATAACGCGGTAGAAAGTCCTCCATTGTGGATGGACTGGCTTCCGGATTCGCCGTGGTGAACTGGGAATGAAAAACATTTGATCACACCCCTAGGTTTTGAGGAGTAGTCCCGACATGTCTTGGAGACGAATTTTCGCGATTTTATCCGTGATTTTCCTGGTAGGGCTGGCTGCCACGGCGTGTAGGCCGGACTTCCCTGAGTGCAACAATGACGATCATTGCGCAGACTCAGAGGAGGGGCAAGAAACACAGCGCCTCTACTGTATCAATAACCTCTGTCAGCAGTGCCGGGACGACGCCGATTGTGGCGACCCCGGGATTGAGTGTGTAGCGGGGTCCTGTGAGGACATCCCCGGCTATTGCACAGCCACTGATGATTGCCCTGGAAATCAGGTCTGCCGGGATAACTCCTGTGGACCGGAGTGCCTCGGTGATGACGATTGTGACGCCGGCTATATGTGCGAAGGCGGCAATTGTGTAGTGGAGCCCGAGTGCACCACTGATGCTGATTGCGCCGATGATGAGCGCTGCAGCCGCGGCGAATGTGTGGAAAGACCGGAGCAGGTTTGTCAGCTTCAGAACGTCCACTTCGCCTATAATAGCTCCAGTCTCGACAGTGAGGCTCGCAGCATTCTGCAGCAGAACGCCGAATGCATTCAGGACCGCGACCTGCGAATTCAGGTGGAAGGTCACTGTGATGAGCGAGGAACGGCCGAGTATAATCTGGCGCTCGGAAATCGTCGCGCCAACTCGGTGGTCAATTATTTGACCTCCCTGGGCGTCTCGCGCAGCCAACTCTCGACCACTTCCTACGGCGACCAGCAATTGGTTCGAAGCTGTGGAGAGACCGGTGCGGAGAGTTGTCACCGGGTCAATCGTCGCGCCGAGTTTAATATTCGGTAAGACCGTATAAGAAGAAGCCCCGGTGTCGAGTCTGACGCCGGGGCTTTTTTAAAACGTACGAAAGGCCCATTGCTCATGCAGCGGGCCTTTTGTCGTGTGAGTCTCTCATCATCGAAGTCGATCGAGGAAGCAGTAATGACGATCAAAGCGAGAGGGCAAAGAGTCTGGATTGTGGCGGCTCTGTTGATAGTCTCTACGGTGGTCAGCGGTTGTCTGCCCATCTGGCAGGGGCGGGAGATGGAAGAAGAGTTGGCCCAATTGCGGACCCGACAGGCCGAACTGGAAGCGGAGGCCACGGAACGGGAGCAGACCCTGGCGGAGATGATCGCCGGCGCTCGCAGTGATATTGAAGAGCTTGAGGAGGTGCTCGTGGACGCCCGCGAGATCCTCAGCCGCGATAGCGCAAATCTCGGCGCCGACGTGCAGCGAAATCGAGAAGAGATGGGTCAGGTTCGGGGAGAATTAGAGGAATTGGCCTTTCGGTTTCGTCGATTTGAAGAAGCCTTCGATTATTTCCGTGAAGATGTGGATATTCGATTCTCCGAAGAGTGGCCCACGGATCCGGAAGAATTATTAGAGCTGGGTCAGGGCTTTGTGGAAGATGAAGACTTTCGCCAGGCGCGGCGCGCATTCGAGAGGTTTTTGTCGCGTCACGAAAGTCATCGCCTGGCCAACGTGGCCCGCCTGGAATTGGCGGAGCTCTTTTTCGCCCAGCGAGAATGGCACCGGGCGGTGGTAGAATTTCAGCAATTGCTCCGAGGTGGAAGCACCGATGCTCAACAATCTCGGGCGGCCTTGCGGATCGGGGAAGCCTTCATGGCGCTCGGCGAGTGTGAGGAAGCGAGTATCTTTTTAGAGACGGTGGTGGAAGATTATCCCCGCTCCGAGGATGTCGCGGCGGCTCGCAGCCGCCTGGCCGATATTCAGGCCAATCGCTGTCCCTGAGAAAATTTCAATCTCCAACGATAGAGGCAAATGATGGAAAGTGCTCAAGATCGAGATCGATGGCTTTCGAAACAACTCAAAGAGGCAAACGATCTGGTCGGACTGGGAGGCCAGGCGCTGCGTCGCGGGCAGACCGCAGCCGGAGCGCAGGCCCTGGCGGAGGCCGAGGCCATCCTCGATATGGCGGAGGTCGACAGTCACGAGTTGCTCAAGACCCGGGCCCGGGTATTTAACGAGCTCGGAGTGGTCCACCAACGTCAGGGACGCCTCGATGAGTCGAAGATCTATCACAAAAAAGCAGCCGGAATCTGCGACGAGCTGATCGAAGCGGGTGATAATTTTGCCGCCAATAGCGCCGCCACCCATCTCAACCTCTCCAGTATTCATCTGGCCCTGGGAGAGGTCGAGAAAGCTCAGGAGTGCGGGGAGAAAGCTCTCGGCTTGCTCCAGGGACTCTCGGAGGCGGAGACTGAAAAAGACGAGGACGGAAACGCTGCCCGAAGAGGTCCGGACCCGCTGGAGTTGGGGGCGTTGCAGAATCTGGCGGTGATTTACGCCCGCAAAGAGCAGTGGGAGAAAGCCAACGAGTCCATGGCCGGGGCGCAAAAGTTGGCGCTTGAGTTGGCCGCCGCCGGACAAAAGAACTTCCTAGCCCAGCTCGCCCAGGGTTGTCAGCAGTTGAGCGTCATTGAGTTTGAGCATGAGAGATTCGACGACTCCCTTCGCTGGGGACGGGCGGCCGAAGAGTTGTCAGAGCAGGCCTATGAAGCACTCGGTTCCAATGTTCTCCCCGTTTATATCATCAGTCAGCTCAATCTGATCTCCTATCAGGAGAAGATGGGTAATTTTGCTGACGCCGAGGACTCATTGTGGAAGGCGCTGGAAGTGGCCGGAAATGATCCTCGGATTCTGCAGCGTGGGGTCATCTTTTATGAGACCTGTCGCAAGCAGGCCGATCCCAGGCTGGAAGAGGGCAATCTTCCCCGCGAGGAGGTGGATGCGGGCTATGAAGAGTTGATGGAACGAGTGGAAGCGGCCGGTGGCCTCAAAGCGGTTCAGCAAAAAGCCCAGCAGGGACGAAAGGGCGCTTAATTCTCATCCTGTCGAAAGGGGGCTTTGAGCCAGACGCGGAATTCTTCGCTGCCAAAGCGCAAGAGGTTCCCGTGGCCCAGACGCCGGGGGGTGTGAATGGGTTGGCCGTTGAGGAAGGTTCCGTTGGTGCTGGCCGAATCCTGTACGAGAATCTTATCATTTCGACAGATCAGGATGGCGTGATTCCAGGAGACCGCCGGACGGTGAATGACGATATCGTTATTGCCGCCGGCGCCCACCGTATTATCACCGAGAAAAAGTGGATATTGAGTGGGGGTGGCGGTCAATTCGTATAGATAACCGAAGACGTCCTCATCGGGCTCATCAGGCGGCTCGAAAGTCGGGGTGCGGGGTTCGATGAGGCGATCGCCGCAAATGC
>SKNI01000617.1 GCA_007120615.1 Myxococcales bacterium
CAAACCCGCGCACATCGCGGGCCGTATCGGCAGATCCGCGAAATCCGACCACCGTGGAGAAGCGCACGAAGACCGGCGTTTTCATCGACGGGGTGTTGAGAAATTTAGCCTTCGTCAGATCCGAGATATCGTCGTAGGCCTCGAAAAACCCGTGAGTTCCCGACCCTCGGGCGTGGACCACACGCTCGGGAATGCGCTCGTGATCAAAATGGGTCATTTTCTCGCGAAAATGAAAGTCTTCCATCAAGGTAGGACCGCGCTCTCCGGCTTTGAGAGAGTCGTCGGTGTGGTCGACCCGCAAGCCCTGATTGGTGGTCAGATAGGTGCCCCGATCGGAGCGGTGAGAGTCGAGTTCGTCGTTTTTGGTCGATTCATCGGTAGGCTTGCGCTTTTGGTCATCGCTCATGGGGGCTCCGTCCGTGGAGAATAAGTGGCCTGTAGCTGTGAGACTGCGGTGTGAGGAGATGTAATCGCAGGCTCGTAGGGAGCAAGTACAAGTCCGACCATCGGGTTCACACCGGAGGTCAAAATTAGTGCAGCCCTCAGCAGGTGTCAGGCACCGTTATAAGTGGTTGAAATATAACGATTGACGACGCGAGAGGGGGCGCTTTTTTGAGGGGGTTGGGAGGCCGGTTTTTGGTCGGTCAGGGAAGCCCGTCGGCCTGGGCCGACTGCGAGGCCTTATCGAGCTCCGAGGGCTTTTTGCGGACCCCGAAATAATACATCCAGCCTGCCTTCAGACGGTGTCAGGCACCGTTATAAGTGGTTGAAATATAACGATTCGTGGTGTGGGGTGGGCATTTTTGGGGTCGATGGAAAAATCAGGAGATTCAGGCCCCGGCGCGAACGCCGCACCGGGGCATCTGGGTGTGATTGGGTTGCTACTCGTATGTGCAGCCCCCGGTCCAGCCACCCAGATCTTCGCAAAGCCCGCCGTGGCCGATTCCGATGCCGGCGCATTCGAGCAGGACGCTTCGGCAGACTCCGCTGGCATGACATTGGTATTGATCTCCCGAACTCCCCGTGGCGGGAATGGTGTTGCCGTCGGCGCATTCGCACACGAACCCGGGATCGTCGCCGTAGCATTCATCACCGTCGTCAGTGCAGGGGGTGCCGAGGGGTTCGATACCGGCGCATTCGCTGGTGAGTGCGACGCTTACGGCGTAACTGCCTCCGGTCAAATCGCTTGAGGAAGCGTCGGCGGTGTCGACGGTGACCTGGCTGCCGTCGAAGGAGGAGCGGCCGCTGAGGCCGTGGGCGCTATCAGAGTGAAGTAAGAAGACATCATTGTCTCCCACATCTTCTGTGATCTCCAACGCGATCGACGCCGGTGGATCGAGATCGGTGACCTCGGGAAAGACGACGACGGAATAGACCTTGCTGACTCGGTAGGGCCCGGCCATAGCGTGGTCCGAGGTGGACTGGTCCTCCATGATGGTGACGCTCAACTCGTCTGCGTCGAAAGAGTCGGGAGCGAAGGTGATGCGGTAGAGGCCATCGGCGCTCTCGGCGACGCCGCCGGAGGAGTCGATGGTGGACTGATTGGTGACCGGCTCTCCTGCGCTGCCAAAATCAAACCCGCCGTAGGTCGAGAAGTCCGATAGAGCGCCGCGAACGACACCATCGCTGACACCGGAAAAGCCGACCTCTTCGACCTGGCCATCAACAAATCGTCCCAGCCTGATCTGGTCGCCGGTGAGTTCGCGGGTCGGGTCGATTTCGACGGTGACGGAGCTCTCGAATTGGGCGTCGACACTAAAGCTGTAGAGATTGGTGTAGAGGTCATCGCGATCGGGGGTCGACTCTTCGGTGATCGTCACTTCAGCCGGGCCGGAGAGGGCGCCCTCGGGAAATTCGACGCGGGCCATATTATCGGCGCTCTCGGCGACGCCGCCCTCCTCGTCGATGGTCGTCGTGGTCGCGGCTCCGGAACCGTTCGAACCGTTGGTCGAATCGCAACCCACGGTCAATGCCAGTACAGCGGCGCCAATAATTATCCAATTTAGTCTCGCAAACATGCAAAATCTCCCAGGATCAAAAATACATAAACATCATCAAGCTCAGATTGTTGTCTGGGTCGATGATAAATACCCCACACGAATCAATGGAATACGATGAGTTCAGCAGCTTATCATTGCAGGGAGGGAGACGTCAAAATGGCTTCGGTCGGGCGATCGGGCGCCCCGGTTGCATCTCATCGCTTCAATTCGTACAATTGACCTCACCAAATAGTTACCACTGGGGCAATCGCGCCGCGATTTCTCGTTCTCGAAACATATTTTCGTTTCTTGATTATTTGGCCGCGCCCATTGTCAGGTTTCGTTCGACGGCCTGGTTAATTTTTACTTTCTGGAGATGAGATGAAGTTTGCACCTCAATCACTACTGGCGAAGGCTTTTGTTATCGCCGTTCTATTATTATTCGCTGCCGCCTGTTCAGAAGGCAGCGAGCGTGACAATCGCGCGACGGAAAACCAACCGGACGATGCCTGTGAGGATGACCTTGATTGTGAGGGGAGTCTGATCTGTGTGGAAGAGAGCTGCACGGACGGAGATCGCTGCGAGGGAGACTATGATTGTGAGTCCAATAATTGTGTTGATGGAGTCTGCTCCGATTCATCTGGGGACGCTGACCCAGACGGAGACGCTGACCCAGACGGGGACGCTGATCCAGATGGGGACGCCGATCCAGACGGGGACGCCGATCCAGACGGGGACGCCGATCCAGACGGGGACGCCGATCCAGATGGGGACGCCGATCCGGAATGTGAAGACGAGGACTGGCCTGATCCGGTGAACTTCGAGGACCGAAATTGCGACGGTGTCGATGGAGATGCCTCGCTTGCGATCTTCGTCTCTCACCAGGGTGACGACGGCAACGACGGCTCCGTGCAAGCACCGGTGCGTACGATTCAGCGGGGCATCGAATTGGCGACTCTTCTCTCGGGAACGGACCGACGGGAGCTCTACATCGCCGACGGTGTCTACGAGGAACGGATCGATCTTCGGGAGCCGATCAGTCTCTACGGTGGCTACCACGATCTGGGCGATGGCGAGTGGGATCGCGGCTCGGAATACGAGACAATCATCGCCGGAGATGCCACCGCAGATCTGGGTCACCGGGCCGTTGAGATTCGGGACGTTGATGAAGATATTACTCTCCAGATGCTGACCATCACTGCCCCCGATGCCGGCATGGAGACCCTTGATTCCAGCGGCGACTATAGTGAAATTGCCGGGAGTTCCGTGGGCCTGATTTTAAGCAATAATGAAGGACACGTGGAATTATCGTATAGCACCGTGGAGGCAGGTCGAGGTGCCGACGGCGAAGCCGGCGGAAATGGAGACGAAGGTGAGCCCGGGGCAGAAGGTAATCAGGGCACCGGTCAGGGTGCAAATAGCGGCGGGGCTGCGACGCAGCCTCAGGATTGCAGCTATGAGCCGCGGAATCTGGGAGCGGGAGTGGAACTGGAGCAGGGAGGCGAAGGCGGAAGTGGAGGTCTAAGCTCCACCAGTCTTGATGGATTTGCCGGGGACAGTGCGAGACATCTACTCGTCGAGGGAGCCGCCGGAGGGGCCGGTGGACCTGGAAGGGTGCTCAATTGTGGTACGAACACCGACGGAGACCACGGCGAATCCGGTGCAGACGGCACGGGTACGCAGGCGGGCAGTGCGGGCTGGGATGGAGAGGGCAATACCTGGGATGGTGTGCCTGCAGATGCGGAGGTCAATCTCTACGGTGATGATCGCGCCGACGGGACGAGCCGTGTCTTCTACCTCGGTAATCCGGATAGCACCGTTTTCGACCGCCTTTCTAACGGCTTCCACGGCAGAAGTGGAGGAGGCGGCGGCGGTGGCGGAGGATTCTTCGGAATCGCAGGGGAGTGTATCTTATTCGAAGGCGGCGGTGGCGGCGCCGGAGGCGTCGGTGGTTGTGGTGGCGAAGGAGGGCAATTTGGCCAGTGGGCAGGCTCTTCTATTGGGGTGATTGTCTATGACTCCTCGCTCTCCGTGGTGTCCACCACGATCCGCACCGATGAAGGAGGCACAGGCGGCGCCGGAGGTGCCGGTGGAGCTGGTGGCGATGGAGGCGAAGGTGGAGATGGTTCCTCGGGCACCGGCATGCAGGGATATAACTCATTTGATGGAGGCGCCGGTGGAGACGGCAGTTCCGGCGGCCATGGCGGTCATGCTCCGGGAGCCCAGGGAGGGGCTTCCATCGGGATCGTTATGCAGGATGCCGATCTGGACACCGATGGTGTTCTCTTCGACCTTGGAGAGGCCGGGGCCGGCGGAAGCGGTGCTGGTGAGGGCAATTTTGCGCCCTACCACGATCCCGGCGGGGACAACGATGGCGAGGACGGGATCCGCGCCGAGACGGTGGAGATCGAATAGCGAACGAGATCGTGACCTCCGGGTCTGGGCCCGGGGGTCAATTTATACCAATTTTCAGCCCTCAGATGGTGTCAGGCACCGTTATAAGTGGCATCTCAGCTCCGGTGTACCGCTATTAGTGGTTGCCGCCGACTTCAGCGCTCGACGACCCGGCACGCTTCCCCTGCCGTTTCCCGAAGCCGAGCATCCAGGGGCACGGCACAAATCTGAACTCCGTACCGAGCCGTCTTGGGAGAGCGAACCAGGGGCGCAGTGCCCGCTTCAATCTCATGGGTGGTGGCGCTGATCAAGATGGGCAATTCCTCGTCGACGATCAGAGTCTTCGTCGCGGTGATCACCAACTGGCCATCTTCCATCCAGACCGGGTGCATCCGGCGATTAATATCTCTGGGGTCTCCGATATCTCGCTCCCAAAGGCCTCCATCGTCAGCGACGAGGACCAGCCGCTCGCCGTAGATGGCACCCCAGGTGTCATGGGCCCAGAAGACCTTCCAGAAGCCCTGACGACTGTTCAAGGAGTAGGGGGACCAGAAAGGGTCCCTCTCGATCGGTATGGAGAAGAGCTCCTCGAAGAGGCAGGCGCTTTTTGCTCGATGCGGATGGGGTTGCACTGGACTCCATCGGCGAGTTCTTCATAGTTGGCCGCTGGTTTTGGGCCGGTCGAAAAAACCAGAGAATCGAGCCCTCGAATGGTGTCAGGTACCGTTATAAGTGGTTGAAATATAACGATTCGATGTGTGGATGGGGGCACTTTTTGGGGGGCGGGCGAAGGAGTCAGCCCTCGAATGGTGTCAGGTACCGTTATAAGTGGTTGAAATATAACGGTTCGATGTGTGGACAGGGGCACTTTTTGGGGGGCGAACGAAGGAGTCAGGGAAGCCCGTCGGCTTCTGCCGTCTGTGGAGTGTCATCGAGCTCCGCCGGCTTCTTGCGAACTCCGAAATAATACATCACGGCACCGCCGGAGACGAACATGATCAGGCTGTAGATGCCCGGGGCCACGGCCATATCGCCCTGGCGCAAAATCGAGGTGGCGATGACGATGGCCAGGGTGCCGTTCTGGATGCCCGATTCGATGGAGATGGAGAGGGCCTGGGGGGCTTTGAGTTGTAAGAAGCGGGCGCTCGCGTAGCCGATGAGCATCATGATGATATTGAGGGAGGCGGTGACGCCGCTTAGCGAGAGGAAGTGCTCTTGGATTACGTCGATATTGGCGGCGATGACGCCGGCCAGGATTAACACGAAGATCACCGCCGAGCCGATGCGGGCGGGTTTTTCCATCCGGTCGGCAAAGCCCGGTTTGAAGCGACGAACGATCATTCCGATGGTCACCGGCACGATGGTGATGCCCACGATCTGAACGATGGTCTGAAGCACGGGAAC
>SKNI01000344.1 GCA_007120615.1 Myxococcales bacterium
AAGGGCGCGGGGGAGGTGGCCGAGCAAAGCGAGGTCGGAGGGGCCCGGCCCGCGGCTCAGAAGAGGTTCGGTGGGCTACGCTTGCTGAACTGGAAGCATCGTCGAGGCTTTGGGAGCCGACGAATGTCACGAATCACAAGAATGACCCCGAGAGGATTCGAACCTCTGACCTACGGATTAGGAATCCGTTGCTCTATCCACCTGAGCTACGGGGCCTCACTTAAATTATCACTAGTACACGAACGCAATGATTCTGATTAGTTGACGCCGGTCCTGAGCGACGATCTCTTCGCCGTCTGCACTCGACGATGCTACGGCATCGCCTCGTTTCGACGACTTTGACCTCGTCACTCGGTCCTCGGCCTCAACTAATCATCTTCACTGCGTTCATGTACTAGTCTTTTGGGCCTGTTCAATCAAGGGAAGTTTGCTGATATAGAGTTGGTCCGCACTTATTGAACTTTTTGAACGTATTGAAGAGGTTGATATGACTCGAATGACAATAAAATTATTGGTCCTGAGTACCGTAATCAGTCTGCTCGCCGGTTGCGCTTTTACGAGAATGGAGACAGCGAACCAACTCGAGGCCGAGGAATTGGTCTACTCCGGGTCCCTCGATAATATCGGATTCGGTCCGATTCCACGGGCCAACTTTACGGTGATGAGCGGCGTCGCAGGGGCAGGCGATGTGAGCGCTCATGTGGGCACCACAATTTTTACGGCCAATGCCGGCCTGGGGGCTCGCTACTATCTTGGAGAGAGACTGAATTTGAGCCTGCAGGGCGATGTGATGACCGTGTTGCTGGGGCTTCCCTTTAGTCCTCATGAGCGTTTCGAGCGGTTCATCGTCACGGCGGTTCCCAGACTGACAACGGCGGTCAAAGAGGGGGAGTTTTTCTACGGTGGGATTCAGGCCAATATATTGACCGGGATCGAGTCTGAAAATACGCAATTATTAGGCGCCGTCGGGGGCCTGGTTCTGGGGTTGGATTTTGGCTCCCGTGCAGATGGGGGCGGCTTTCAGGGAGAGTTGGTCTTATATCCACTTCAATATCAAGACGGAGACGTCACGTTTTTCGCTGATCTCAATGAGGCCCAGGTTCTGCTCTTTCAATTCAGCGTTGGCGTCTATTTCTGGTAGCACGGACAGTATTCATCGTGCGGCACAGAGGGCCGGGTCCCGAGCGCCGAGGTGCAGATTATCGAGACGACAGGGGAACTCTTCTTACTCCAAGTGCCATTTGTCAGCAGCTACTTTGTGCTATGATGCGCCGGCTTCGTGAAAAAAAGACGCACGCCCTGGATAAGGATTGCACTATGTCAATAAGACTCATTCTTATTTTACCCTTTGCGTTGGCGCTGTTTTCTATGCCGGCCTACGCTGAAGAACTCCCCTTGCCGGACGAAGAGCAGGAAGGTGAGGTCGATGAGGGTTGTGAGGTGGAGGCCGTAAACGGCGGAGTCCATTGCGTTCGCGGCGACGGCGAAGTCACGTGGGAGATTCAACACCCCTCGTTGTGGGATGAACTCGAAGACTACCTGGCTCAGGACGAGGAGCGCTTTCCCGTTGGCCCAATCACGACTGGGCCTGCCGAGACCGGCTCCAGCATGAATGAGGGGAGAGTTTTCTACGCCGTGCGCGGTGATCTCATTGAGATTGATCCCTTGGAGGGAGTCGTCGTCGGCCGACGGCGAATGTTTGCCCCCATCGGTTCCCTGGAGACCGCCGAAGGAGCAGTGGACCAACTCGAGTTGGTTCTCGATTTCGAGCCCGAACGACCCGGTGCCGAGAAGGTCGAGATCTCGGTAATGATGGGGCTTGATGCTCCCGGACCGCCACAAAATATTTGGTTTGGGATGATGAATTCATTCGCCGGACGGATGACAGCCTGGAGAGACTCGGACTGGCTCGTGGAGCGCCTGGAGGATGAAGAAAGGTCCGTGGTGTTTGAAGCGTTATTGGAGGCTTATCAGCGCGACCCACTGAATCTTTTCTTGCTGGCTCGGCTGACCAGCGAGGAGCACGCCGAGGCTTTTGTGGGCTCCCGGGACGGCGACAGACTCTCCGAAAGGGCCGCTCGGCGATGGGAAGAGTTATTATACTACACTTCGCCCTCCGTCGGTCCCCCCTGGCAGGACCTTGTCGCGGTGTCCTGGGTTCTCGAAGAAGACCGCCTGGGGCGAGAAATTGGAGCCGAAGTATTCGAGGTGGGACATCGCAAGATGTTGGAGAGAGGCATTGAGCCGGAAAGGATGACGAATCTGGTCTCCTTCGTGATAACCCATATGCGAGCGCGAGACGTCATCATCGAAGCCGTTGACGAAGATGATGCCCGACGAGTTGATGATCTATCGAATAGACTGTACCTCGGATTTCCATACGTCGAGGGAGGCCACTTTGCCTGGGCTTCCCTTGCTGAATGGCTAGACGACCATGGGGAGTCGGGCGACCGCTGGAGAGAGCGAGCCCGGGAAAACGCCGAGATCTCATACTCCCTCGCCGGCAGTGATTCCCGCGCCGCGGACCGACTGATCGCCTGGCAGGCTGGCCTTGCTCTGGCGCTACTACTCTTTCCGTTTCTCATCGGAATCCAGGGAGGTATTGCTCGCCGCAGGCGGCGGGAAGAAGGCTTGAACAGTGCTCCGGCGTGGGTTCCACTGCTTGGCTTTCGACACCTTCTGGGCCTGTTGCTCCTCATCGGCGCGATGGTATTTTGCGTCTTCTCCCTCGCCACTCACGTAGCGGTCATCGGTAAAATGGCCGCGGCTCCTTTGAATACCATGGACGACACGATGGCTTCGCCCGACGTGAGGATGTGGCTTGAGGACTTGGCCGCGAGTCCCGCTCGAGACGAACTTCTGGAGATTTCGACCCATGAATTCGAGGCCCTGCAGGCGGGAAGGGATATCGAGAAAAAGTCGTTCATGGTTCACCTCGTGCATGAGGCGGGGACCGCCGACGCTCGAGCGACTCAGTGGGAGCTGCTAAAGAGCGGACAGCTCTCCAACCCCTTCACTTCATTGGAGATCGATGCGGATCAATCCGGCGCCGCAATGGACAAGGTTCCCGCGTTTGGACTCATCCCGTTTCTGGGGCTAATGGCCATTCTTATCTTTGTGGGGACATTGCTCGGTAGTGCGCTTCCCAGGATCGGTTTATGGACTCTTCGATTGATTCCCGGAGGAGCACCCGCATTGGTTCCCATCGGTGGAGTTTTGCTGGGCGGAGTCTTCGCGGCCCTCGCCGCATTCATGGGCGCTGATAGTATTTTGACTTCACTGTCGGTCCCAGCGTTCCCCAGATATTTCGGGCTCCAGGAAATTGCTGTCGACGTAATTACGTCTCCCAATCGACTCTGGGCCTGGCTGGCCCTGGGGACAGCAGTGGTTTTTCAGGCCGCCGCAGTGGGCCTTGAACTTCGTCGTGGCGATTCTGATTCTGCAACGGATTGATTTTTTGGTAAGACCGATTCGGTAACGCACTTCTGCCTGGATTTATCATGGAACCAATAGCCGCAGTGGTCGTCATTAGCCACATCGTAGTTCCCCTGGCATTCATTGCCTGGGTGGCCTTTAGCCGGGCGAAGAGCCGCCTTTACTGGATGCTGCTGGTGCTATTTGTAGCGACCTTCTTTACCATTATGCACTTTGCCGGTGCCGGATGGGGCTGGGTAAGTCGGTACGTTATTTTCGTATTATGGGCCCTCCTGGTGATAGCCATCGGGAGGTTCAGTGGGCGGCGCTGGCCGCAGTTAGCGAAGTGGCCGAAGGGAGTCGGAGGATGGGTCTCAACGGTGGTGATGGCCGCCGTGGTCGTCTTCCTGATGACATCGATCCCGATGTTGATCACGGGACGCATGATCGAGGAGGAGGCTGTGGAGTTGAGCTGGCCCGTTCGGGGCGGCTCGTTTTTGATCGGACACGGTGGAGCTAATGAGATGCTCAATTATCATTATCCCGTCTCCGCCCAGCGCTACGCCCTCGATGTGGTTCAGCTCAATTCCTGGGGAATGCGAGCCGGGGGATTGTGGCCCCGGGAATTGAACTCCTACGAGATCTGGGACTCCTACTTGATTTCGCCGTGCACAGGAGAAGTGCTCTCCGTGGTCGACGGGTTTGAGGACCACACCCCTCCCGACTCCGATCCAGACAATCCCGCCGGAAATCACGTGGTGATCTACTGCGACGACGTCTCCGTGGTCCTGGCTCATATGAAAGAGGGCACCGTTCTGGTGGAGGTCGGTGACGAAGTGAAATCGGGTCAGGGACTCGGGCGAGTGGGCAATTCTGGTAATACCACCGAGCCCCACCTCCATATTCATGCCGTGGAGGGACGGGTTACCGAGCGAGATAAGTTGCTCGTTGAGGGCAGGGGAGTGCCGATTCGGTTTGAGGGTCGCTTTCTGGTGCGAAACCAGTTGATCACAGTTCGCTAGTAGAGATGAGAAGAGATTAGAAGGCCAGGGGCATAATCGGGGACCTTCATTTTTTCTTCAGGTGATTACCTGTGGTCTTGGAGACCAGAAGTACCGGACGAGAAAACTACGAAGGAGAAACGTGAAGGATGTAGCGATTTCGAAAATCTCGAAGGTGGTTCCGGAGGCGGTTTTTTCCCGAATGATCACTCTGCGGCGGGACCTTCATAAACATCCGGAGCTGAGCTGGGAAGAGGAGTGGACCAGCGCCAGGATACGGAGGGAACTCGACGCTCTTGGGGTCGCCCACCGGGTGGTCGCCGGACACGGAATCATCGCCGATATCGAAGGCGTCGATCCCAGGGCGCCGAAGATCGCCCTTCGCGCCGATATGGACGCGCTGCCGATCACCGAGGAGACGGGGCTCGAGTTCTCCTCGCAGCGCAAGGGCGTGATGCACGCCTGCGGCCACGACGGGCACAGCAGTATTTTGCTGGGCGCTGCGGAGATGCTTCTGGCGCGTCGGCCTCCTGTGGGAGTGCGCCTTTTGTGGCAGCCCGCCGAGGAGACCGCCGACGGCGCTCAGGCGATGGTGGACGCCGGAGCGCTGGACTCGGTGGCAGCGATCTTCGGGGGGCACCTGGACCGCCATTATAAACCGGGAACGCTGGTGGTGACCCCGGGCGCCGTCAACGCCTCCACCGACTTATTTTCCATTGAAATCAAGGGCCGACAGGGGCATGGAGCCCGCCCGCATGAGGCGCTGGACGCAGTAGTCGTGGGCTCGCTGCTTGTGACCAGTCTGCAGACCATCGTCTCCCGAGAGGTCGATCCCTCCCATCCGTCGGTCATTTCGGTGGGCTCCTTTCACTCCGGAGGAGCGGCCAATGTCATCGCCGGTCAGGCTACATTGACCGGGACGATTCGTTCCCAGCACCCCGCTGTTCGCGATCATCTCCACCGCTCCCTCAAGCGAATCGGGGAGGCCGTGGGAGTCCTCCATCAGGCCGAGATCGCAGTCGAGATCGACCGGCGAACCCCACCACTGGTCAACACTGCGTCGATGGTCAAGCTCGCCCGCCGGGCCGCCCGGGAAGTGGTCGACGAGGCCGATATCATTGAGCTTCACACCGTCAATATGGGCGGGGAAGACTTTGCCTGTTATTTAAAACACGTGCCCGGTTGCTATATTCGGTACGGCGCGCAGGTAGAGGGACGAGAGAGCTTTCCGGCCCACTCCAGCCAATTCGATTTTCATGAATCGGCCCTGGCTACGGGGGCGGCCTGGCTTGTTGAGATGGCTCATATTGCGGGTCAAAGGGTGGCCGATGGCGACGATCTCAAGGGAGGAATTGGATGAATGACATTCTGGTACGAGAAGCTCGCGACGGTGATATCGACGAGATCCGCGAGATATTTATGGAGGCCTACGGGCCCGATTATCCGTACCAGGATTTTTATGACGAGGAGTGGCTCAAACGAGCGGTGTACGGCGACCAATTGGTGATGGTGGTCGCCGAAGAGAGCGCATCGGGTGCCATCCTCGGTACCGGTTCAGTGGCCTTCGACATCGGCGTCGATTCCGATCTGGTCGGAGAATTCGGACGACTCGCCGTCCACAAGGAAGCCCGAGGCCAGGGGATAGCGCGCAAGATCATGAAGCGTCGCATCGAACTCATCGAGAAGCGCCTGCACGTCGCCATTGTAGACAATCGGACCACTCATCCCTACTCCCAGCGGATCTCCGAAGACTTCGGATTTGTGCCTGTCGGCTTTATGCCGATCAAGCATCGGTTTAACAGTGGCACCCGTGAGAGTATCGCAACCTATGCGCGCCACTTCGGCTCGGCTCTTACGCTTCGGCGAAACCATCCTCGAGTCATCCCCGAAGTCGCGCCGGTGGCTCATCTGGCGATGGAGAATCTGGGGATGCACTCCGATCTCATCGTCGACGAGTCGACCCCTTCGTATATCGGCGACGATGATTTTGAGCTCTCCGAGTTGGAGGCTCAGGGGATGCCCTATCTGCTGCGGATCGAGCGGGGCCGTGTGCGTGACCGCCACGTCTTTGGACCCATGCAGTTGACCAGTGGGTTTTTCAAGCTCGCGACGAAGCAGGCCAATTATCTGGTGGCTCGACGTCCAGGCATGCCCTCGCAGGCCGTCGCCGGGGCGATTGGCTTTCTCTACGAGGAGCAGGAGAAGAATTTCCGAGTATTCGAGCTGATCGCGGCCTCCGATCAGGCGATTCGATTTCTCTTTGTTGCCTTGCTGGAGCGGGCTCAGGAGCTGGGAGTGGAGTATATCGAGGTCGAGGTCAGCGCCCACGGGACCGCACTTCAGCGCACCTTGATGGAGCTCGACTTTTTGCCCGCCGCCTTCATCCCGGCCATGGTTTTCCACGAGGTCGAGCGACTCGACGTGGTGAAGATGGTTCATCTCCTCGCCGACGCTCCCCGCGAGGGACTGGCGATGGTGGACGCGATGAAGCCGATCTTCGAGCTGATCATGAAGGAGGTAGAGCTCCGAGACGTGGTTCCGCGCATCGCCGAAAATATCGACGAGCTGGCCATCTTCAAGGGACTCAACGAGGAGCAGGCCCGCCGCCTGGCAAGCGCCATGAGCGTCATCACTTTTGAGGGCGGACAGCCTCTTTTTGAGGAGAAAGAGCCCGCCGACGAGTTTTATATTCTCCTCGACGGATCGGTGAATATCTCCTTTTCCGGCGCCGACCTCGGGGAGCTGCGAGATGGGGAAGTAGTCGGCGAAAACGCGATGCTCGCCGAGGCAAACCACTCCGCAACGGTCAGAGCCCTGGAGCCAACAACGGCAGCCGTACTTACCCGCGGGGAGCTAGGAGAGTTGATTCGGCGCCGACCCGATATCGCCACGATTCTCTACCGCAACCTCGCTATGAGCCTCGGCGAGAAGCTACGGCGCGCTGATGCCTACGCCTTCAGCTCTATAGAGAACGGTTCTGTTCCAAAATAACTGGCCAAAAATAATAGCGCTGACCAGAGCAGCTTCCCTATTGTTCAGAAAAACAGGGACCATCGCAGGTTCGGACGACCCGACCGTGCTCCAGGAAGATGCCCATCTGCTCGCGGTAGGTGTCGAGCCTGCGGACATCGTCGTGGACTCCGTTTTCGGTGGCCGCGATATTTCCGGGAGGGTTATCGGGGACGCCGAGGTCGTAGATTTCGTAGCCCACACCGCCGGGGGCACCGTCGGGAGCGGAAGCGTCCACGGTGTCCAGTCCCCAGACGTCGGCGACGCTGGGAGCGATGAGCGGCACACCGGCGGTCCCGGCGATCCAGCGGGTGACCATATTGGCGACCTGAGCATCGTTGACGGCTTCTACCATCAAAACCTCGGGATTCTCCGGGAGGCCCGGAGCGCGGTCCTCGACGAGGTGCTCCATAAAGTTCAGGGAGTCCACCGGATCGAAGATCTGCTGGATCATGGCCATTCCAAGCTGCAACTCGGCGTCGGTGTCGAAGCGGTTGGAGAAGAGCATGCCCATCGTGGCCCACTGGTCGGCCCGCTGAAGCATATGCGACCAGCCGCCTCCGGGGACGACCAGGGCGCCGCGATCGAGGACCGGAGAGGTGCTCATCATTACAAGCCCCTGGGTGCCGCCATTGCTGATGCCCATATAGGGAATATTGGAGCTGTCCAGCGGGGAGTATTCTCCCTCGCCGAAGTCCAGGGTCAACGTGTCGGCCAGATGTTCTCGGATCATATTATGGACCACCGTGAAGTTGGCCTGGGACTGGCGTTGCAGATCGATGATGCCGGTCATTCCCTCCAATGTATCGCCGGCCAGGGCGTTGGCGGCTTTGGCGAAGTCGACCTCGGCGAAGCCGTGAAATCGGGTGGTGACGGCGGCCATCTCCCATTGCTCCAGGCCGTTAAAGAGGTTGCCCCAGGTGGACTCCTCGATGGCGCTGAAGAAACCGTGACCGAATAAGACCACCGGCCGAGGCTCGGTGACGGTCCGGGGGATGGTCACCAGAAAGGGGACCTCTCGCATCTCCTGGACGACCGGCTCTCCGTCGTCGTCGAGGACGAGGAGGTCGTCTTCATCGAGAAACCAGGGGACTTCGATATCGCCGTAGACCAGAGCTCGGTTGTCTTCGTATTCGGCGTCCTCCAGGGTAAAGGATGACGAATCGGCGTCGGCGGCGATCCGCTGCATCGCAAAAAGAGGTTCCACGACCTCGTCGCGGCTGCGGACAGTAAAGGACCAGGCCTGTGCAATGTCGGATGCGTCAGAAGCGATGAGAGGGAGGGCGGTCAATAGGGCGTCGCGACCCCGGCCCATCCAGGATTGTTCGGCGTGGTCGTCGGGCCGGCCGTCCAGGATTCGGGTCAGGGCGGGCAGGGTCTGGTGATTTGTACAATCGTCGGAGTCGGCGTTCTCAAAGCAGGCGTAGGTGCGAAGGTCGGTGCGCAGGCCCACAACGACTTGAGAGCCCGCCGGAAACGGCCGATGGGGTCGAATCAAAAGAGTCGCGTCATTGGGGTCGTCTGCAGTGGAATCGACTTCGGTCAGCACCGGCCAGGCTTCTGGTTCGGCGTCATCTTGCAGGACGATGACCCGCACGGGGCTGTCGTCCTCAAGCGTTGCGCCCCAGTCATCGGGGTCGGGAAGAGAGTCAGGGTCGAAGCTGCCTTCCAGCCAGGTGACGACGGGGGTGATTCGGCTCGCGCCACTGCCGGCGAGCGTGGAGGGGGTGAAGCCGGCGGGCAATAGGCCGGGATCGGGAGCGAGTTCGAGATGACCGTCGGCGTCGCGCAGATATTGGTCCGCAGGCCAGGGCAATAACGCGTGTCCGCCGGCGCCGAGGGCGTTGGGCAGGTCCAGCGCTTCTACGCTTTCGGGGATCTCAAAGGCGTCGTCTTCGACGTCGATATCTTCGGTGTCCTGCGGCGCTCCCGCGTCTGGAACTTCGGCCTCCGAGTCGTCGCAGGCGCAGAGATAGAGTCCGGACAACAAGACCAACAAAGCAGAGAAAAGCGTTCGCTTAACCATAGATGAAGCTCCAATAACCGCTAGGCAATAATCAGGTGATAATCAGGGTATTAGTCCTCGAGAACTCGATCGAGAATGCTATCAAAGACGTCGTCATTTTGCTCTTCTTTTTCTTCCTCTTCCGGCTCCGGGGCAGCAGGCGCCGGTGACGGGGTCCGAGTGGGTTCGCTACGTCGTCGAGGCTGTCGGGGAGGTGGCGAGGCCTGTCGTCGGGGTTCTTCGCGAGCGACGGGCTCCGGGGGGCTCTCTTCAACTTCTTCTGTCACTTCTTCTTCTGTCACTTCTTCTTCGGTTTCTACTTCTGGTTCTTCTAGTTCTTCGACTTCTTCTGCAGGAACCTGGAATCGACTTTCGTCGCGCGGGGAATCGTCCAGGGCCGTGGGTATAAATTCATAGACCGTCGATGAGGCCGAGGTTTCCTGAGGAGTTTCGGCAACCGGTTCGTCGACGTCGGAAGCGTCTCCCGGGGACATCAGAGCAAATACGGCGATGACCGACAAAACGGCGGCGATACTTCCAACGATCAACGCGCTTCGAGTTCGCACCATCGTGGAAAGAGAGCCGGAAATCTCGTCGACGTTGACCCGAGAGATTCTGCGGATGTTGCGAGCCTCGGTGATCGGCGGTTTATCCGGGCGGCCCACCGGTGTTGTCGCTGCGGTGGGCGGGTTCTCGGAGGGATAAATATTGGTCGGGTTGGTTTCGGATTTTGCGTAGAGAATCTCCAGGTCGTGCTCGTCGAGAACCATCGTCCCTTGTCGCATGCCACCGGAAATCGGTGAGCCTTCGATAATCCGGGCATGATTCTCCTCGAAGACTTTCTTCATCTTACCAAAGGCGGAGTCGATCTCCCCGGGGGGTAAAATCGCGTCCGGATTGGAGATGACGACGTCCTGAAGTTCCTCGAGCATCTCATCGGCGCTCTGGTAGCGCTGACGAACGTTCTTGGTCACGGCTCGGTGAAGGACGGGAGCCAGCGCCGTTTTCTGAAGGGACGGCGGCAAAATGACCGGCATATGCAGATGCAGGCTCATCAACTGCCCGATGGTGGGTGCATCGACGACCTTTCGTCCGAAGAGCATCTCCAGCATCAGCAGGCCGACGGCGTAGACGTCGGCGGCCAGGGTGCAATTGTCGCTCAGGTAGAGCTCGGGAGCCAGATAGGGAGCGGTCCCAATCACCTGACCCGTATTGGTGATCGCCTGCTGGGCCTCGCCGATCGATTTGGCGATTCCGAAGTCCAGGATCTTGACGACTTCCCGATTTCGACGGTCCTTGCAGATGAAGATATTGCCCGGCTTTAAATCGCGATGAACGACGTCGATGGCGTGGGCTTCGGCCAGTCCGTCGAGGAGCTGCGTGCCAAGATGGATGACCCGACCGATGGCCATCGGACCTTGTTGCATGACGTCGCGAAGCTCTCGGCCATCGAGATACTCCATGACCAGATACATCTCGTTTTTCGAGGTCGTACCGAAGTCGTAGAGCCGCACTGTATTGGGATGATTGAGGTTTTTGGCGATCAGCACTTCCTGCTCGAAGCGACGAGCGAAGTCCTTATTTCGAGCGAGGTGGGAGTGCATCAACTTCAGGGCCACCGGTCGATCGAGGCGGCGATCCAGGGCCTTTACGACGACGCCCATTCCGCCTTCCCCGATGACCCGCACCACTTCATAGCGGTCCTCCAGGACGTCTCCCGCGCTGGGGAGTCCCGACTTGGTTTCCACTTTTGTGGTTTTCGCTCTGGAAGACATAGCGGCACGAGTATAGAGACGGTTGAACCGAGGTTATAAAACAGAAGTATAGGGGATTGGAGTCCCAAGGGCTACCATCGCACCAGGAGCCGAGCGCTGGTGGGGCTGGCCGCTACCGACCAGCTGAGTTCGCCGGTCTGAGGCTCGGTGGGACCGGTGAAATGCCAGGCCAGAACGCCACCTCCGGCGACCAAAAAGAGCGCTCCCGAGACATAGAAAACGGTGGTTCGAGTCTGCACACTTTCGTTATGACGGACCCACTGAGCGGTGAGCTCGGCGTCGCCGGAGTCCCTGGCGGCGCGAAGGGCCTCGGACCGAGAGGCGGTGCCCAGATCGCCGACGATGGCCGCCGTAAGAAATCCGGCCCCGGCGGCCAGCGCTCCATATCCGGCGTAAGGGACCCAGGTAGGTCGTTCGGAAGAGTCATCTTCAAACTCAATAAACTCCTCGGTCGTTCGACCGGGGCGAACCACGGCCTCCGCTTCTCCGGTAGCGCCTCCGGGCCCCTGAGCGACGACGGTATAATTGCCGGGGGTCACGGTCCAGATTATCGGGCAAAGACCCTCACGAGAGGGGCTTCCGTCTTCTCGGAGGAGCCGAAGTTTGACGTCCCCATCAGTCAGCGCGCAGCCGATGCTCAGGCGTCCCTCCTCCGGACAGGGCCGAAGCGAGCGAAGTCGCTGGTGGATATCGTCGCGAAGGTCATCTCGGATATCATCGCGATCGAGGATGTCCTCATAGGTAGACTCGGCCTCGTGGCAATTCTCCAGGGCCACATGAGAGGAGGCGATCTCCATCTGAAGCCGGGGATGATTGTTGATGGCGGCGGCCGCTTCAAAGCGCTCGATGGCGGCTTCGTGGTCGCCGTCCCGCTTGAAGCCGGCGGCTTCGGTGACCAGAGCCTCAAATTCTTTGATCTTCTCCTCCGAGAGATCCTGGGCGAAGGCCGGCGCCGGAATCAAGGGTGCGCTCAGAAAGAGAACGATGCCGAAGAGAAGAGAGAAGCGTTTGGAAGTCATGGATCAAACTCTCGGGTTTACTCAAACAAAAAGAGAACCGATAATGAGTAGCCTACACTTAATCGCTGGACCGAGTACAGAGGATGACCACCGTGAATCGCGACAGAGTTGAAAAAAGAGGTCGATTGCCGCTGGCTCTGGTGATGATATTGGCGTGGATCTGCTTGTCGTCCTGCGTGGATGAGGAGTCGGACTGCACGTCGGATAACCAGTGCCCTCCGGGTTTTGTCTGTGCCACGGGAGGCGGTGTATTCGTGGATGGTGGGATTTGTGTACGAGAGGATGTGGCGTCCACGTCGTCTGAGCTGCGCTCCCAGTTGACTGAGAAGCCCGCCGACTCGGCAGACGATGAGTGATCTTCTGATGTTCAACCCGTCTGGCCCCGCGGATTCACTCGCCCCGCGCCTCCTAGCACCGCGTATCTGAACGAACTAACCGCCCATTCACGCCGCCCACAACGTCTTCGAACAGCCGAAGGGTCCGGTGGGCCCTGCACCCACCGACCCCACCCTTGCGCGCAGCGCTCCTAACCAGCCTCGGGTCCTGCACCCGGGGAGAGGTGCGGGTCACCGAAGACGGTCCATACCGAGCGGGCGTTTTGAACCTTGGCGACCTCTCAAAGATCGACCAAACACCCTTCCACCGGACCGCTTCGAACCTCGCCGTCCACGCATACGACCTCGCGGAGGGTAACGTTCTCGAAGGTTACGCCGTCGAAATTGGCTCCCGAGAAATCGGTGCGGGCGATGATCGTATGGGTGAATGTCGCCCCCTGAAGATCGGCGCCGCTGAAATCGCTGCCGGAGAGAGCTCCGTGGATAATGCGGATCCCTTGAAGCTCGACGCCACTCATATTCAGCGCCGTCCAATAGTTATTCGACGTCAGGATCATCGGCATATCTGCGTCTTCCGGGTAGGAGTCGACACCGACCATCGGCTTCGTTGGGCCTTCTTCAAGATACCCGTTTCGCCGCAGCAAATAGTCGATCTTCGATTGATGGGGCGCCCCCAGTCCTGGCTGGAAATCGACCCAGTCGCCGTCTTCAAATAAGAGCAACGAAGAAGAGGGCAGCCGAATCCTTCGGTCGTCAAAGTGGGCTTGCACCGCTTCGAAATCGTGGTCCACATAGAGGGGGAGATCTTCGGGTAGATCGAGTCCGGCGAGTATGCGGTTGGAGCGGGGAGCGCCGCCACAGCCGCTCATATGCTGGAAGATGAGAAAACGGTCGCCGTTCTCCAAAAGCTGACCCAGAAGCTCTTCGTCGAGTTCGGTCCATCGCTCCAGATTTGCCTCGGCGTCGGGGACTTCCTCATCAAAGCTGGGGTTTGCTCTTCCAAGTTGGATCATGAACCCAGGGCCGCTCTTTGCATACTCCTGTGCCAGGGTGCCGCCGTCCTCGGGAAAGGGAATAAAGAGCACTACCACGTCAGCCAGCGGCTCTCCCTTGCCGACGAAGTGAAATCCCACGGCGTCGGGAAGGGCCAAGAGGTCTGCGATGGTGAAACTCGATTCGCCCCTGGACATCTGAAGTTGACTCGCTTCGCGCTGGCCCTCGAGAATCTCCAACACCTCCGAGCCCGAGATCTGACGCATCTCGGCCTCTTCGAAGGGCCCGACCATTCTCTCCAATTGCCGTGGCCAGATCTCCGTATAAGGTGACAGGTCGCCGTAGACGACCTCGTCATCGTCGCCTTCGGCTTTTTGGTCGACTTTGACCTCGGTTTCAGGAGTTGGCGCTTCGGCGGTAACGTCGCCATCGCTGATGGCGCTGGGCCCGCTCTGGCAGCCCAGCATACCGGTGCAAATCAGAATAACGCTCAGAGAAGCGATTCGGGGAACCTTCGCAATAAAAGTGTTCACATACCCTCCATATGGATTATCGATAGTAGTAGTTGGGCGTGCAGTGTACCCGAGATGCCCGGAAAACAACAGCTCAGGGGCACCGACGTTTAGCAAGAGCCGGAGCCGGATATTCCACGCCCATCTTCGGTGGTTCCTCTGGATCGAACCAGCCGAACTCCAGTGCCTCACCATCAACTGCGCGTAAGTCCCCGGCGACGACATCACACGCGAATACGACGACGGTGTACTCCACCTTATCACCGTTGGGATAAGTGACCCGGTAGGCAGTGCCACCGAATACGCCCAGCAGATCTCGCGGCGAGGCCTTCAGCCCCGTCTCCTCAAAGACCTCGCGCACCGCTGCTTCTCGCGGCGACTCGCCGGGCTCGATTGCCCCGGCAGGAAGGCTCCATTTGTTGTCAGCGTGGTGTCGCAACATCAGCACGCGACCCTCATCGTCGTGGATGACGGCGGCCACGGCGGGCATCATTAAGAGGTCGTGTCCGACCTTCTGGCGGAGGGTTTTATAATAGTCGGACATTGCCATCGGTACTTGCCTGGTGAAAAATAGCCCAGTCGATTAAGACCTCTATACCAGAAGACCGCAACGCCTTCGAGAGCTTCAATAATGTGTCTTGCTCGGCAGGGACGCTGCATCGCCGCTCACTTTATGGTGGGAGCGTTACGCTCCACGGACGCCATCTGCATGGCACTTCACCTCGCCGTTTTTGAGCAAAGTCCAACGCCCGCAGCACTGGAAAAATCACATGAAATATGATCTCATTCTACCGCGGCCCCTGCCCAAAAATGCAACCCTCGGCGTCATTGCCACCTCATCGCCGATACATGAGGGCAGCGAAGAGCTGATCGCGCGCGGCTACCGGCGCCTTCGAGAGCGCGGCTTTGAAGTCATCGAGGCTGCCAACTGCCGAAACGATCACGGTCATACGGCGGGTACGATCCAGGAGCGCGTTGATGCGCTCCACACCTTTTTTGAGGACCCCGCCATCGACGGCATCATCTCCTTCTGGGGCGGGCTACAGACCCATCAGCTTCTCGAGTATCTCGACTGGGAGCTCATTCAGAAGCATCCCAAGCCCCTTGTGGGCTACAGCGACCTGACGGTGTTGACCAACGCCATCACATTCATGACGGGCCTTGTCACCTTCTCCGGCCCGGCGGTGATCACCTTCGCCAAGCCCACCTTCTTTGACTACTCCTGGCAATACTTCGAGCAACTTCTGATCACAGGAGGGGAGCGACTCCGCTACCAGCCCTCGCCGGTGACAAGCGACAACGCCTGGTACGAGCGCGACGATAATAAAATGATCGAGAAGCCAGCGCCGGGCTGGCGATGTTATCGACCTGGAGAAGCCACAGGCCCCATCGTAGGCGGCAACCTGGGGACGCTCTTATTGCTGGCGGGCACGAGGTTCTGGCCCGACCTGAAGGGGTGTATTCTCTTTGTCGAAGAAGACGAGGCTGAGAATTCGGGGACCATCGACCGGATGTTTACCCAGGCCCGTCAGATGGGCATCTTCGAGGAGATCGCCGGGATGGTGGTGGGCCGTTTTCCCGCGGCGGTCGGTTTTACTGAGGAGGACACCTTGGAGATGATTCTCGACGACTCCCTAAAAGGCTCCGACTTTCCGGTTTTGCTCGATGTCGACTTCGGCCATACCGATCCCTTGTTGACGTTTCCCCTGGGCGTACGATGCCGGCTCGATGCAGAGCGCAAGCACCTGGAGTTGGTCGAGCCCTGGTGCCGGGAGCGATGATTGACGAAGGCATTGCGCCGACGCTTAAGACGTTTGTGTCGGTCGCCTTCTACCATTCTTCATAGGATTCCCACTCCCACCCCCACCGCAAAAATCTACCTTTTCCACCCCCCTCGAGTCTGCTACAAAAGAGTCATTCAAGAAATACCAGACGGGGCCTCAACGCGGCTGCTCTGTCTGCAGCGGGAAGTCTCCCTTGTGTGCTGGTACAGTCAGTATCGTTCGAGCACGAGGCAGTAAGGGTTGTCCGTTACACCTAATTCTGTGCCGCGAGACAATGTGCGACTTAGGAGGTCGACATGAAGATCGAACGATTAAGCGATATGATTAAATCCTACCGACATACGACGGGGAGCATCTCTTATTGTACCAAGATCATGCGGAGCGACCTGGAGGCGCGGGGCAATACGGAGGCCGTGGAGCGGGCCGATGTGGTCGCCGGTTTCTGCAAGGTGGCGCGCCGGATGGAGTATGACCGGCTTCAATTCAACCTGGCCGACCCCATGCGGCGGCGGGGCTCGAGGATGTGGGACGCGCGGGTCGACACAACTCTCAGCGGGCTCGCTAAAACGCCGGAGTCCTTCGCGGAGCTCGAGGGTGAATCCCATATCAAGACGATGGCGGTGGAGTTTCTCGAAGGGCTCTTTCCGGCCGGTGTCGGCCCGGTGACCTCCTTGCCGTACCAGGACCAATATGCCGCGGTGAAGGAAATCCTAAGCCGCCTCGACGGTGAATTTTCCGAGCATGTGGAGGTGCTGGGGCTTACACCCATCGTGGAGCAATTGGACACTTTCAATGAGCAATACGGGGAGTCGCTGGCTGGCGACGACTACGGCGTCTCCGCCTCCGAAGTGGAGGCCGCTCGATACGATGCCGACGAGGCGTTCTCGAAGCTGCTCACCAAGATCATGCACGACTATATGGATGATATCGAAGTGCTCAACCGAGTACTAAAACCCTTCTTTCGCCAGGAAGAGCGTATGCGGCGCCACTACCAGCGTCGAAATAGTATGCCCCGCGTCAATCCCGATACCGGGGAGGTTCTCGACGACGATGATTATTCGCCATTGCCTGTGGATGGCCCCGTCGATGAGCCCGTCGAGCCCGCCGAGCCCATTGAGCCCGCCGATGATGTAGTCGAAGGATAATGCAGGTTAGGGGGGGTACCCCCCCAGACGTTACCCCTCAGGCCTCAATTTTTGCGTAGAATGGAAAAATTTGAGGCCTGAGGGGTTAATTTCTTGCGCAAAATCGAAAAATTTAAGGTCTACGGGGTCGATTGCCCGCGTAAAATGCTGGGCCATGTACCTCCAAGGGGGTCGCGAGGAAGCATTTTCTGCTCAACGTCGAGGCCTGAAGGGTCAATCCTTAGCATTTTATGCTCGATGTTGAGCCCTGAGGGGTCGTCGCCTCGCGTAAAATGGTCGCCCTTTATGGTCTGAGGGGTCAACTTTTTGGACCTGACCCCCGCCTCGTGAGGCCTAAGGGGTCAACGTTTCGGACTTCACCCCCGTCGTTCCTCATCCCTGACATTCACCAATCCGTCTACCAACTCGGGTTCGAGCACCCAGTAGAGACCGAACGACCTCTTGAGTTGGGTTGACCTTCAGGAATCGGTGAACCAACCCTCAAGCGCCTCGTAAACACGAGGATCACAGAGAACATCGAGGTGACTGATGTCGCGCACCTCCAATTGGTGGGACTCGGCAAATTGTAGGTCCATGTTCGGATCGCTGTGGCGGCCGAGGGCGCTGTCGATCTGCACCAGGCCGTCGCCCATGAAATGATCGGCGAATTGCCCGGCCTCGGGGCTGCTGAGGGCGGCCACTGTATAGCAGTCCACGCCTTCGGGGAGGGGGATGGCGCATCGAGGGTCGCCGGCGAGTTTGAAGCGCTCGACGTTTTGCCAGTCCTGGTGGCAGATATTTCCGTAACGCAGGTCGGTGACGCCGGCGCTTCGGATCATTCCCAGCCGGGCAAAGGGCGCGCTGTAGGGGCTTATCTGCAGGATATTATCAGCCCAATTTCCGTAGCGCTCCCAGAGGGCGCCGTGGTGGGGAGTGGCCAGAAAGACGACCTTGTCGAGGAGCGAGCGCCAGTGTCGTTCGTCCTCCTCGGCCTGATGGCAGGCGCTTCGGGCGACCAGTCCGCCCATGCTGTGGGCGATGATGGACAGCGAGGTGATCTCGGGGACATCCTCGACGAGGGTCTCCAGAAGATCGGCCAGGTCGGAGCCGTTCTCGGAGATGTGTCGGCCCGTATTATAATGCAGGTAGACCGGTACAAATCCGAGCTCGCTGGCGAGCATGGCGCCGTGGTCGTGGCCCCGTCGCTTCCACTGGATATCGTTTCCGCAGGAGCCGTGGATCATCAATAAGACGCGTCCGCCGGCGCGGGCGATCTCTTCTCGATCCGGTTCAAAGGGCTTTCCCTCCTGTCGCAATTGCATGGGGATGGCCAGGGGGTTGTTGGTGTGGGCCAGGTGATCTCCGATGACGCCGTTGAGGGCGGCGAGTACCGCTTCTCTTCCCTGCGAAGAGGGGAGCTCGCCGAGCTGGGTGGCGAGGAGTTCGAGGGCCATGTCGAGCCCTCC
>SKNI01000047.1 GCA_007120615.1 Myxococcales bacterium
ATTATTGACGCAGCTGCGGTCAGTGCCGCAGTGGCTGTTGGTAGTGCACTCCACACAGCTTCCCCCCGAGCACACATCGCCCCCGCTGCAGCTCCCGCAATCGACAGTTCGGCAGGCGTTGGAGACGCTTCCACACTCCTGGGTTCCACAGGACAACGAGTCGCACACGCAGTCATTATTGACGCAGCTCTCATCGGCCCCGCAATGTCCGTCTCCCGTGCACTCCACGCATTGATTGCTGGAGCAGACGTCTCCCCCGGAGCACCCTCCACAATTGACGGAATCATTGCATACGTCTGTGGTCGTGCCGCATTGGACACCGGCGTCACTACAAACCACCGAATCGGAGCGAGACTCATTGCATCGACAGGAACCCCCTTCACAGATCTGATCGTCCCCGCAATCATCATCTCCGGTGCAATCCACATCGGGAACGCACTGACTTGCGTCGCAGATCTCGTCCGCTTCGCAATGGCTGGCCTCCGTACACTCCACACATTGTTGCGCATCTGTGCAGATGTCTTCCCCAGAGCATCCTCCACAATTGACGGTCTCATCGCAGCTATCAACGGCCGAGCCGCACTGGGCTCCGTCATCTGTGCAGACCTCTTCATCGGGGCGGGACTCCACACAGGGCTGCTGACACAAACCGCCTTCGCAATCCTCGCTGTCGCAGTCCTGATCGTCTTCGCATCCCCCACCCGGCTCACAGGCCGGGCACTCCGGGCCCCCGCAGTCAACGTCGGTCTCCAGACCATTTTGCACGCCGTCATCGCAGCGCGGGACCACACAGGCGCTCTCCACACACTCCGCGCCTGCTTCATCGCAATCGGCGTCGCTCACGCAGCTCGGAAAACAAACCCCTCGATGGCAGATCTCATGGTCGAAGCACTCCACGGTGGAGCAGTCCAGCGGCACACAGCGTTGGCCCTGATTGTCGCACCGAAATTCGTCCCCGCAATCGGCCTCGTCATCGCAACTCTGATAACAAACCCCGCGGTGACAGACCTGACCACCGTCGCATGTGGTCTCTTCGCAGAGGTCCACACAGGCGCTCTCTACACAGGCCAGATCTGCTCCACACTCCTCATCGTGGCTGCATCCCGAATAACAAACCCCTCGATAACAGGTTGAGCCCGACCCGCAGTCTACCCCGTCGCAGTCCAGCGGCGCGCAGTGGCCCTGGTAGCAGCGCGATTCATCGTCGCAATCACTCTCTTCGGAGCAGGAAGCATAACAGACCCCTCGGTAGCATTTCTCCTCGTCACCACAATCGAGATCAGTGCAGCCCGACGCCGGCTCCACGTCTTCGGAGACATCGAGGCCGGTGGCGGCATCGAGATCATCATCATCCCTTATCTGTTCGGTCTCCTGAACATTGCAGGCCATCGAAAGGCCTACCAGGAAAAACACAATAAAAAGCCCCCCGGCGATTTTCAACAACAGATTCAAGGACTTTTCATCGCTCAATTTTCAACCATTTGAAAGTTCACTCGGTGGCCGAGCCATTTATACTCTCGAAGATGAACACGCCGATCTGTTCGTCGGCGTCGATCTCGGTGGGATGAATCGCCTCGAAATTCGGGACGACCTCGGTGCTCAATCCCACGAAACCCGATAGCTGACTTCCCTCCCGAAGAACTCCGGAGAAGAAAAAATCATACTCGTCGACATCCAGTAAAAAGGAGAAATAGTACTCCCCATCAAAATCATCGTTGCCAGAAATAGCGACCTCCACATCCTCCAACTGATCGGTGGTAGGAAATCGATCGTCACCACAGTCCAGCCTCTTCAGCCTGGCCGACGCATCGCCCTCCAGATCGGTCTGCGGGGCAACGGAGAAGGTCAACGTACATCCCACTTTTGATAGCCGGGGAAGAGAGGAGAAAAATTGTATCGTACCCTCCCATTCCCCATCGAGGTTATCCCGTGGCGGCGGCGGGACCTCTACCGGCTTAAACCCTCCATGGGGCTCCAGGACCATCCCGATAAACGGAAGCCGCAGGCCGGGCTCAAAGTCCTGGGGAAATTCGTCGAGGTCCTCTACCGGTAGAGCCCGGGAAAAGGCCGAGATCGGGATTTGTCCGTCAGGGGCGAATTGATCAAACCCACCGGTAGTTCTGAATTGCACATCGGGATAAGCAGCGAGTTCCTCACAGAGGCTTTCAAATTCAGCGTCCGGATCGGAGCACCGAGGTTGGCCGAGCATCAACTCCATCCCCCCCGACTCCCGAATCTCTCCTGTCACCGAATAGGCCACCTGGGGAAAGTCCACCTCGTCCTCGGTGGCAGCCAGATATAACGACCCCTGAATCACACCACCGTACTCCCAGCTGGCCAGGCTCAACCCATAGGCTCCGGCGGGAATAATTTCGTGGTTCTCTACGTACGCCGACCCTTCGTGAAGACCGGTGATGGCCTCGCCATACTCCGGAAAATCATCGGCCAGCGTCTGAGAGTCATGGCAGCCGTTTGTCCCCAACCAGGAGCAATTCTGCCCCTCGGCGCAGGCGGCGGCTGATTCCATCTCCCCGCATTCGACCACTCCGTTGTCGTTCTCCTGGCCGACCTCGCCATCTGAATCACCTGAATCCCCTGAATCATTGGTATCATCGGTGTGGTTGGAGGCATCCATCAGTCCGGTGGCGTCCACTCCGGCGTCGCTCTCCTGCGAACTATCTTCCAGCGGATCACCATCGGGATCGACGGTGCAGGCCGACAAAAAGCAGCAGAAGAAAGCGACGGTCGTGATTCGGTTGATAACCAAGGAAATACTCGTCATAGATTCGTCAAAAAAGACCAATTATCGATAGGACTTAAAGAGATAATACCGCGTGAGCCCTGATGATAGTTATCCACCTTTCAAATCGCAAGTCGTCGGCATCGACGATGGTGCTCCTGACGATCGAAGTGCTCCCTCATAGAAGCTCCATATCCTCGCATCGACGGATCGCGGCGTCGGGATCGAGGCAATAGCCCTCGTCGGTAGTAACGAGGAGTTCGCGAAGCCCCAGATCGCGAAGGGTGCGAATCGCCCAATACACTCGATCCGCCGCCGACTTCGGCCGAATATCTTCTCCCGGCCAACCCAACTCGAAGAGATCTTCCACCGTCCAACTCTCCCCGGGACTGTCCAGGTACTTCTCTACAAACCCGTCCAGAATCAGCCGGATGGCACCGCGCCGACGGATATCGACGGGGTCCTCGGCGCCTACCCGAAACCACCGGGTGTCGGGGCCGACGGCCAGAGCATTGTCGTCGACCTGCGCCCGGGGACCGTCTGTGGCGGTCTGATCCGAACAAATTGCCGCCCAAGCTCGAAGCGCTCCGGGACGAAGCAGATGATCCACGAGCCGCCCGTAAAGAGAGGGAAATCGTTGCTCACTTTCGCCGTATTCAACGTCGCCCTCTTCGGCATCGGCATCGGTGCCCTCCCCGGCATCTCTCATCGTTTCGATTCTCTCGGCGATTCGGACAGCCAACGCCTCCACCTCCGAAATCTGGTCTCTGCGCTGAGCGGAGAGGTCCACCGACGGGGTCTCCTCCTCCAGGGGCGTCGCCAATTGCCCGCAGGCCTCCATCAGGTGCAGCGACACCTGAGCCAGAAGAGCCCAATTTGACGCATTCTCCACGCCGTCGAGGACGGCGAGTGCGGCCTGAAGGTGTTTCTGACCGGCCTTCGACTGGCGTCGCTCCATCGCGAGCCACCCGAGGGCGATGTGGGTCGCTCCCCGATCGAAGTCCATCTCCAAGTCTTCGTAGATCTCGAGAGCCTGCTCGTAGCGGTGCACGGCGTCGTCGTATTGCTCCCGTTCGTGATGCAACGCAGCGATCCCGAAGAGCACCACCCCTTCGTAGGCCCGGGATTGATTCTGACGATGAAGGCCGAGTCCATCCATATAGACGGGGTAGGCCCCCTGCAGATCTCCGCAGCGATGAATGATGGTGGCCAGATTGCCCATCAAGACCGCGTGTCGATGCTGAGCGCCCTGTTGTTGAAGAAGTGGCAGCGCTTCCTCGTAGCGTCTTCGGGCCTCCCGCAGGTCCCCGCGCACGTAGGCGTTATCCCCCAGCGATTGCGTACAGAGCGCCCGAAGTGCCGGGTCGTCTACCTCCTCGGCGAATCCGTGCGCTTTGACATAACAGCGGCGCTGCTCATCGAAATTCTTGAGGTAATGGCAGCCGTACCCCGCGCGCTGCCACAGACGGCACTCCAGGCGCAGATCGGGGCCGGGCCGACGTCGCTGCAACTCATCAAGGTGCTCTCGGGCCTCCCTCTCCTGGCCTCGCTCGGCACAATTGGCGGCACCGTACGCGTGAGCGGCGCGGCGGACGTATTTTCCGTCCCCGGAGAGCGCCGCTTCGATGGCATCACCGGCGGCAACCAGATCACCACTTCGGCGATGGACCTCGCTTATCTCGAGATAAATACGCCCTCTCAACTCCGGCTGCGCGAGCTCATCACTGATCGCGCGGGCCTGATTCCACCACCGGAGCGCCTCCTGGGAGTCGTCGCGCTCCTGCGCGACTTCCGCCTGCAAGATGGCCCACTCCGCCTGCAGGCTTTTGTCTTCGATCTCCAGGGCGCCCACATCCTCGACCTGCTCCATCCACCGGCCGGACTCTCCCTGGTCTCGAAGAATAGCGACCCGACTCAACACCAGACAGACGTAGCGATCGCCTCCCTGCTCCTCGGCCCATGTGCCGGCCGCAACGATCTCTTCCTTTGCCCGGCGCAGCTCAGCGACCTTCTCAAATCCTCCGGCCAGATATCGCTGGTCTCGCAGACGCCGCCCCAATTTCTGGCAATAGTCTACAAAAAGGTCCCGAAGTGCCTGCCTCCGCTCCTCGGAGAGCTCCTCCCACAGCAGGGCCCGAAGGGTTTCATAGACCCGAAACCGACGGCTTAACAACCCCCCAGGCTGCTGCGAAGACTCGCCTCGCTCGTCGTAGATAAGAGAGCTCCGAAGCAGGACCTGTACCGCGTCAACCACATCGGCCTTCTGAATTCGTTGACCGCTCTGAACGACTTCGGACTCCATCAACTTCGACAACGACCGCACGTCGAAGGTCTCGGGAAATAGCGAGCCACCTTCCAGAATCGCGCGATTTCTATTGCTCAACTCCTTCAGCGCCGCCCGATGCAGTCCCGGCAATACCGCGGGATGGCGCCCGTGTTCATCGCGATACAGCCACAACGGAGATTCTCGAATCAGTTCCAGAAGCTCTCCCGGCCCCAGGGCGATGGAACGGGCCGCTGCGTACTCGATCGCCAGGGGAAGCCCGTCGAGCTTACGCACCAGCTCTTCGACCACTGCCCGGTCCTGACCCACAACCCCTTCGGCGGCCCGCATCATCTTCAACCGCTGCCGAAAGAGCTCCACCCCGTCGTCCACCGTGAGGCCACCGAGTGAAAAAATATGAGCCCCGGCCACGGAGACGACCTCTTCACAGGCAACCAAAACGGTCGCATCTACAAACGCTTCGGTGAAGGCCCGCAGCTGCCCTTCCAGCTCGCCGATCGAGTTCGAACTCTCATCGATCCGGAGTGAATCGACGACCACCAATGAGGGCGACTTGCCAGATTTCAGGGCTTCGTCAAAGGCTTCCTTCAGCCCTTCGGCCCCCTCTTTTCTCGGAGTGATCAGAGCGAATTCGCCCTCGTTACCTTCTCTCCACCGGGACACAAAGCGCCTCAAAAACCTGGACTTCCCACATCCCGGCGGTCCCATCACAGACACCAGCCCTGCCGACGATTCGACAAG
>SKNI01000688.1 GCA_007120615.1 Myxococcales bacterium
GATCGTGGCGATTCTGGTGATGCTGGTGCTGTCGGCGCTGGGAATGGTGGCCTTGAAGTCCGCCTCCGACGGCAACTGGCTCGCCGGAACCTATCGAGTCCAGAGTCAGTCCAACTCCTACTCCGATGCGGTGGTTCAATACGGGTTGATGCGCAGCGGGCAGCGGGCCGATTCCCTGGACCAGATGCTAAAAGAACGAGCCCGGGTCGATCTCATTGAAGGAGCCGGGACCATCTCTGATGTGCGTCGCGGGGGCTACCAGATTTTTTCCCCCGAGGAAGATCCCGGCGACGGAAAGGTGACCCTCTACAGCGAATTAGGCGCCGAGGGACTGGTGGCCACGCCCGAATTGGACGTTGCCTATAATTATATCGTCCGCGACCCCATGCCGGGTCCTCCCGCTCCGGGCTACGATGACCGGTACTGCTTTCTGGCCGTCAGCATTGGATCGGAGGCGATTATGGGTCGAGGGACCGCCGCCGAGGAGAGACAACGGCGACGACTTCGCTCCATGGGACGTCACGTCACCGATACATTTATCGGCCCCGTAGAATGTGGTGGGTCGCGATGAACGATCAGAAAAAGTTTGGATGGCTATTTCAACGAGATGAATCCAGAGGTCAAAAAATGAATGAACTACCCAAGATCAACCGGCAGTCTGTTATCGCCGCCGGAGTTCTCGTTGTAATGGTAATATTAGTAGCAGGGGCGACCATGATCCCCCGGCTGGCAGAGACCACCACTCCTGTGGAGTTGGGAATCTCCCAGCCTCCGCTGGTGACGATCATCTTTGACACCTCCGGCAGCATGCAATGGGGCGGAGCCGGCGATGATGACTATCCCTCGCTGGATCTACCCGGGGAGCCCAATCACCTCAACACCTGGTCTCCGGGAACCCCGCTGCATTTGCCCGGCTCGTTACGCAACGACGCGTCGCGGGCCCTGATCACAAATGACAACAATGCCGTGCGAAGCGTCGGGCCCTGCAAAGTATGGCATCCCACCACCTCCAGTGGAGGGGCCTGTGCCGATTATGCGCGCCCCGGCCCCTGTGCCGTGCTCAATGGAAACGGTGAATGTGAGTACCATGGCTATTCGATTCCCTATACCGATGGAATGAGTGATCGACTCACCGAGATGCGCGACAGTCCTGATTTTCGACTCGCTAATCAGGAAGAGACCCCCCGTCATATTCTGGTCAAGCAAATCCTCGCCGGGGATATGATTCTCTATGATAGCACCGGAGCCGACGTGGGTCCGGGGCCGGGGTGCTGGTTTGTGCCGCGTTCTCGCGGTGCCGGTAGAGATGAGCAGGTCTGCTGTAATAATAGTGATTGTGATTCGTCGGCCGCTCAGCAATTCAACTCTTATCTCGACTATCAAGATCCGGTCCCTCATTACCAGGAGGTCTACGACGAGCACGCCAATAATGGACTGCTCAGTGCCATGGCCTCCACCACGATCTTTTCGGCGGTCATGTTCGACGGCTACCGATACGACGGGATTCGAACCGGAGGGTGGCAGTACCCGATGGACTCGATCATGGTCGGTGATTCTCCGTACGCCACGACCAGCGATGACCCCCCGCTTGCGAGCGGGTATGAAGGCGGGGAATGCAGCGGTGCGGATTGTTATAATATGGGGCTCTTTCGATTTATCGGTCCCAATAATCTGGAGTTGAGTGATGATGAGATGCGGTCGGTGGCCGCTTATA
Organism: Myxococcales bacterium; assembly: GCA_007120615.1. GTDB lineage: Bacteria > Myxococcota_A > Bradymonadia > Bradymonadales > Bradymonadaceae > SKNI01. The sequence goes on from SKNI01000688.1 coordinate 1,715, forward strand.
CTCAGCAGGCCATCCTGGACGCCGGCTTTCTCTTTGGCGACCCCGATATCGAGCTTGACCCCAGCTGGGAGAATGAAGACGGCGAAGAGATCCCGGCCCCCGTATTTTCGTATCCCCTCGGAAAGCAGCCGGTAGCTCAGTCGACTCCCTTTTCGGGAGTCTTTCATGACCTCCACCAATTCTATGAAGCCGGGCAATACCACGATCTGAGCAAGAGCGACTCGACCCATCTTTTTGATTCCGATCCAGAGGTGGGGGATTCCTACCTGGGGTGTCGAGGGCGACACGTGGTCTTATTCACCGATGCCGATGAGGTGCTTGAGGTGCCCGGCGGTGCCGGCAATGGACTGGGAAGTGAAAATCTTCGACCGGAGTTTGGCTATGACACCAGTCGGTATCCGTATCTGCTCACCGAAGATGCCATCGAATCGATGATCGATGCTGTGATCGCACAGATGACTCCTCATGCTCCCGACGGAGTATTGAGCCCCAGGCATATGCCCAGGGTTCATGTCCTGGCAGTGGCCAAGAAAGAGGATATCGTCGATGCCCAGTTGTGGAATGATATGGTCGACAAGATGGCAGCTCTTGCCGAGGCCGGGAGAACCTGTGCCCAATATTATCTGCCCGCCGATATGATTCCTGTGGGAATGGAGACTCGCGAACCGAAGGTCGATGCAGATGGAGAGATTGAATACGACGATGGAGAAGTGGTCCGGGTGGAAGGGACCTGCGATCCCGCGACCAATCCCGACGATGTATGTCTGGTACCCCAGAATCGCTCCGGTTATATCTACAATCCTCCCCACGATGAGATCGACGAATTTCAGTGTGAACATCCGGCGTTGATGCTGACCCAGAACGATCGGCGGTCGATGTTGCGAGCCTTTCAGGCCATTTTCAACGAGATCGCCAGCGCTTCGGGGCTCTCCGCCAGGACCCGCCCCTCGATCACCAATTATCTCGACGATGAGGACGAGGCCGGCGGTCAATACCGAATCTTCTCCGGACTCCAGATCGAGGGCTCCAACCGATATTGGAAGGGCATTCTGAATCGACAATTGCTGCGGTGTAACCCCGATGTCGATCTCACCGATGACGATCCCGAAGTGTTGGAGGTTGGAGGGATCGCGCGGTTCCACAATGAATTTGAGCATCTTCGGGCGCCGATCGGAACCGAATTCGAAGAGATCAATCGAGACGATGTGGACAGTGATCGTCGTCGGATCTTTACCTCCATCCCCCAGATGCTCGCCGGGCAGTTAGCGTTCACCGGAGAGAACTCCGGTCCGGCCAGTGATTTTTTCCAGCATACCTACCAATTGCAGGAGGTCGCCGGCTCGGGAGAGGATGTATTCGGAGACTATAATTTTGCAGGTTCCGGCACGGCTTCTGAGCCCGACACCCGAGTTGCCTTTGAATATGACGATATGTTGGCGGTCTTTGAAGCCGCTCCCTTCAGCTATGGGACCTCTTCTTTTTACCAATATTGGAACGTCAACCCCGAGGATACCGGTCTCGATGAAGAAGGAATGTTGAAACTGGTCATCGACAGGTATCGAGGGCGAATCGCCGAGAAAGCCGATCGAGTGCTGGGCGGGATCTTCAACTCCAATCCGGCTACCGTGGGCCCCCCGGATATGGATATTCCCATCGATAGTTATCGGGCCTTCCGAGTTGAATATGCCCAGCGGCCGGCGATGACGTACGTAAGCAGCGTCGATGGTCTGCTGCACGCCATCTACGCTGGAGAGCGCCAGGTTCAAGCTCGAAGCGTCAGCGGTGGAACCTATTCCGATGCACGTGAAGACGCCCATGAACAGCGCGAAGCCTGGGCCTATCTGCCTCAACTATTGCATCGAGAGCTGGCCGATAAGTGGGAGACCGCTCATCAATTGATGGACGGCTCACCGGTGGTGCAGGATATCCGTCTGTGCCACGCCGCCGCTGATCGAAATGCCAATAGCCGGGTATGCCCGGTTGATGATGGCGCTGTGCCGGCCGTCGCCCAGTGGCGTACCGTTCTGGCCCAGGGCCTGGGAGCCAGCGGACCGGGCTATTTCGCCCTCGATGTGACCCGCTCCGGCGATGAAGATGACGTCCCCGATCCCATTGTGTTGTGGGAATTCGGACCGGAATGGGAGCAAGCTCTTATCGAGAATATGTCGGGAAGCTCCTGGCGATACTCGTCCGCCGATAGCGGCGATTATGAAAGTAATCTGAGCAGCAGTTGCGAGAGCGAACTCGATGACAATGAAGATATGTGGAAACTCTCCTTTATGGGCGCTTCGGTAGCGGAGCCCGCTCTGGGCACGGTTGCCATGTCCCTCAACAGCGATGTTACGGTGCAAAGACCGATAGCGATTTTCGGTGGGGGAAGCCGGGCGAACTCCTCAGCGGTCCCTTCGGCCTGTGCTGGTGATGTGACGGGAAAAGCCATCTATGTCGTCGATCTCCAGAGTGGAGATCTGATTCGACGATTTATCGACCACACGGAGGGACGATTCTCCGCTCCGATCACGGGAACCCCGGCGCTCAGTTCCACCCGTCCGGGACAGGCCAGCACCCGCGCTTTCATCGGCGATGATAACGGACGACTCTTCCGAATCGACATGTCCACCATCGATCCCGAGGACTGGGAGGTAGAGATCTTCTTCGACCCCGATAGCCCCGGAAGTAGTCTTACGGCAGGCCCCGACGGCTTTGGCCCGGCGGCGTTTCGGCCGGCCCTTACCACCGGTCTTAATCGAGAATTGGTCGTGATCTACGGTCTCGGCCAGCGTGGAGATACGGGAGACCGGGATTCTGTTCAGGCCATCATCGCGCTGGAAGAAGAGCGAGATATAAGCGCCAACGCTATCGGTGGCTCCAACGAGCTCTGGGTCGAGGAGTTCGCCAAGGGCGAGCGATTAACCGGGGAGCCGGTGGTCTTTAACAGCGATGTCTTCTTTACGACCTATGCCGAAGACCCCGCCGAGGCTTGCCTCGCCGGGGACGCCCGAATCTGGAGGCTGACCTACGATGAAGGGGAAGGAAATTGGAATACCGATGACTTCGAGGGCGGGGCTTTTTTGTACGAAACCAACGGTAAATGGTTTGGCCCCTCAGAACCGTCGTTGATTCGTGGCCTTGCCATCACCATGGGACCCCAGTGCAACCTCTCCGATGACTCCTTGAGTACGGTCAATGAGCCGCCGGCCCAGCAGCCACAGTTGATAGCCCAGGCCGGCTCCGCAGACGTCGGAGACGGAGGCGGTGGCGGTATGGGAGGAGGCACCGGTGGTTCGGGCGGAGACATCAGTCGAATCGCCGTGGATCTGGAGCGGCCCCAGACTCGCTCCGTTCCCTTGAGTTGGTCGGTCATCGGAAATTAACGGGCACTTTACAATCGGTGTGGTCGAGATGAACCAACGATCAATGCTTCTTATCTTGCTGGTACTCCTGATGGTGGCGCTCGGCGGTTGCCGCTCTTCTGAAGAGCCCGCTCCCGATCCTGCGGAGTCGGTGGAAGAGGACGATGAGCAAGAGTTGGCTTCCGCTGAGGCAAAACCACGAGAGGTCTTCGGACTCCCTTTGCCCCCGGAATATATCGCTATCCGCACCGAGGACTATCGAGCCCGGGTCACCACCAGGATGAGCCTGGAAGATTTGGAAGCCTTCTTCGACTCCCGACTCTCGGAGCATGAGACTCTGTTGACCGACAGAAACCTCGAGATTGTGCCCCTGAGGCCTCATCTCCCCAGCGCCAGCGCCAGTCATTTCGGAGGCCGTCGAAGTAACGTCATCGTGACCTATAGCCTGCCTGCCGATGTCACTACGATGGAGGCCCGGCCGCCTGTGGCCGAGAAAGAAGAACAGGGAGATCGCGTGATCATCGCCGGCCGCGACGCCGACAGCCCCCGTCCCGGGCAGCGCCCACAGATCGGGGAGCGCCCCGACTGGCTCGATGATCTACAGGGCCAGCCGGTGAATTTACGCACTGACGACGGTGAACTTCTGGCACCGGGAGCCCGATGGGGAGAACCCTATATTCCGCCC
>SKNI01000082.1 GCA_007120615.1 Myxococcales bacterium
GACCCGGAACATTCCCAGAGCATCCATCTTACGACGATGCCGTCGGTGCCCGCCGACACCGATGCCTCCGAGAACGCTCCGACTCGATCGGAGGCCGTCGATCCGGCTTCCGATCTTTTCAAAACCCTGGAGTTTAATGCGATCCCCAGCGCCCAGCCCGTGGTCAAGGAAGGACAACCCTTTCCCCCTTCGGGCAGCGCAGACACCGAAATCACCGTGAACTTTAGAATAACGGCCAATCCACTTGATTGAGTCAATCCACAATAGAACTCTCGTTACCATGGCCGCCTTATCCCTGGCGGCCGTAACTCTCATCGCTCTGATTCCCGTCAGTAGTTTTGCGGACGATCCGAGCGATGAGGCCTCCGCCGAAGAGCGCAGAGGCGCCGATAACGTGGAGATCATCTATCGAGGGCTTTTGCAGGACGAAGATGGAGCCCCCGTAAGCGGTGTCTTCCCACTGAAATTCAAGCTCTACCGGGGAAGTATGTCCGCAGACCCGCTGTGGAACGAACGTCACTTCGTCTCCGTTGTCGACGGTCGATACCAGGTATCGCTGGGTAAAAAGAACGCCCTTCGGGAACACCTTCTCGTCGGCGACCGCTGGATCGGAATCGAATTTGGGGAGGAAGGCGAGATTCTTCGCGACGCAATTACGGTGGAGACCCCCGAGGGTACCGCTGCGGGAGCCGATCGGCCATCGGGTCAACGCCTCACCCATGCCGATGTGGCCGAACATGCCGCCGAGGCCGAGCGGGCACGGGTGGCCGACAACGCTCTTGCTCTCGATGGAATGACCGCCGAGGAGATCGAAGCCCTGGCAAACCTGGCACTCACCCGCCTCGGCGAGCATATCGCCGACCCCCAGGCTCACAGCGTCGCTGCACGCCACCGCATTGGTTCGGAGAGGCGCGTCCCCGACGGTGCCGGCGGTCGCGGCGGCGCCCACTTCGACGTTCGCTGCCCCGAGGGCCATGTGGTCACCGGCATTGAGGGCCGCGCGGGCCGCCTCATCGACTACGTCACCGTCGCCTGCAGCCCACTACAATAAGGTCTTCTATGCGTTGCTCGCGAACCCTTCTCACCCTCGCGGTGGCACTGATTCTCTTCTCTTCGCTCGGCTGTGACTCTCGACAGCGCGGTGAAAACCGCACTCCCGGGTCCGACGACCACCCGCCCGCCGATCAGGCGACCGGCTCGGAGAGCCTTCTCGACGAGAACGCTCCTCCCCCGGATAAATCGGAGACCGCAGACCAGCCCCCCGAGCCGTCCGCCGTCGACCGCTATACCGAGGATATCGACGGCGACGGGCCGCTGATGGCCGTTATCGAGACGACCCAGGGAACCATCGACTGCAAACTCTACGAAGAACACGCCCCGATTACGGTCGCCAACTTCGTCGGTCTGGCTCGCGGCCTCAAAGCATTCGTAGATCCTCTGACCGGTGAATTTGTCACTGGAGTTCCCTATTATTCAGATACCATCTTTCATCGCGTGGTAAGCAATTTCTTAATCCAAGGCGGCGACCGAACCGGACAGGGTCACGCCGGACCGGGCTATACCATTCCCGATGAATTTAGCGAGGAGCTCCGCCACGATCGACCAGGAATGTTGAGCATGGCCAATATCGAGGGCGGGCCTAACACCGGCGGCAGCCAATTCTTTATTACCGAAATCGCAGCGCCCCATTTTGATGACCGTCATACCATCTTCGGCCGTTGTCATTCGCTGGAAGTCGTCCGGGCGATCTCTCATGTCCCCACCGGGACCATGAGTCGGCCCATCGATCCAGCCCCCCGCATCACATCTATTTCGTTTTATCGGGAGTCTCCGCGCCAGTCTCCATAGAGTCGTCTTCTCCTTCTTCTTCTTCGCGCCCCCGCCCCAGCGGCCATCGCCGCCTCCGGGGACGTCCTTTGGGCTCTTCACTCGGCCCGTCCAGCTCCTCTTCGTCCCACTCCTCGGGCGAAGACTTTTCCTTCTTCTCCTCGTCGCCCTCCCCCCTTCGGTTTCGCATGCTTACCCGATTTCGGACATTCGGCTTCACCGCAGAATCATTCGGGATAAACCGCACCTCCGTTCGAACCTCGAAGCTGACGCTGGTCAAAATCTTGGTCAACTCCCCACCGAGGTCGACATTCTCCAGAAACATTCGAACTTCTTTGGAGACCATCCGCACGACTTCCCGCTTCGTAGCATCGACCTGACCCATGATAAACCCAACCGCTTCTCTCGGGAGTCCTCGATCGGTGACCAGGGATCGAATCCCCTCATCGGAAACCAGCCCGCCCACCCCACGCTTTACGATATCCGGTAGAATTCCCTCCAGAGCCCGACCCAGACGTGACATCTCTTCGGGATCGGTGGCGAGGTCATCCCAATCGTCGTAGAGATGCTCATCCTCTTCGATGCCCTCATCTTCGCGATTTACATCGTCTTTACCGGAGGGGTTCTCTTTTTTCGGGGCATCGGTCATCGCTTTCTCCACACTCAAATTCATAAGATCGATCGTAAGATATCTGGTACAACGGTCAGCGCCCGGAGAATACTTCCTGAGCCGCCGCGACACCGCTTCCCATCTCTACATCCATGCCCAGATCGCCCAATACCTGCTCCAGCGCGCCCAGGACCACCACAATATCGGAGGAGTCAAAAAAGCCGATATGTCCGATCCGAATCAACGAGGTTGCCAGATCGGCCTGACCACCGGCAATAACGACCCCCTGATTTTCTCTCATTCGCGCTACAATGTCACGAGCGGAGAACGCCGACGGGACCAAGGCAGCGGTCACCGATCGAGCGGGCTGCTCGCTGAGAAGGGTCAATCCCAGGGCTTTAACACCGGCCCGGGTCGCTTCCGCGTTGAGACGGTGGCGCTCCAATAATCCCTGACGCCCCTCATCTTTCATCATCGCCAGTACTTCTCGCAACGCCAACACCACAGATATCGCCGGGGTAAAGGCGGTCTGATTCTCCTTCTGTCGTTTCAGCTCCCGCTGCAGGTCGAAGTAAAACTTGGGATGATCGCTGGATGCAGCTCGCTCCCAGGCTCGATCGCTGGCCGCCAGAAAACCAAGCCCCGGCGGGATTCCGAACGCTTTTTGAGAGCCCGCAACCAGGACGTCGATCTCCCACTTATCCATCGCCATCTTATGAACCCCCACGGCCGTAATTCCGTCCACGGCAAATAGAGCATTGGACTTCTCACGCACCGTGCGACCCAATTCCTCCACTGGATGAAAGACTCCCGTAGAGGTCTCGCTGGCCGTCAACGTAACCATCGTCGCATCATCGTGTTCATCGAGCACCGCACCCAACCGCTCCGGGGTCAGCGCCTTTCCCCATTCCAGCTCCACATCAACGACGTTCATCCCGAACGCTCTGCCAACCTTTCCCCACCGCTCGCCGAACTTCCCCCCACCCACGGCGATCAGCTTTTCGCCCCTGGACGTAAAGTTGGTAATTCCCGCCTCAAAAGCTCCCGTTCCACTGCAGGTCAACGAGAGAACTTCCGACTCCGTCTCAAAGAGCCACTTCAAGCCCGCTCGAGTCTCGGCCATAATCTCTTTGAATTGGGGCCCACGATGGTGGATCAATTGCCGAGCCATCACCAGACGGGCAGCCTCGGGGACCGGCGTCGGACCGGGGGCCATCAGATGCATTTTTTTCATAGGTCTCTTCCCTGTTGAACATCTCTAACGAGCAGATAAAAGGTCAGTCGATCTCAATCTTATGGCATGGTGTTCGACTCCAATTCAACCTTCCCCCTTTGCCCACGCAACAATCCTCATAACTCAAATGATCATTCGATACCGCTCACCACCTGCTACATGCTCAATGATGCCGGACAATTCATGGGTCAATAACACGCTCTGCAAATGGGCTGCAGATTTCCCGGTTCGACGGGCCACAGCTTCCAGTGAGAACGTGCCCTCTTCATCGAGGACCTGTGCAGCGCTATCGAGGACCTCGCAGGTGGGTCTCAAGATCTGTTGCTGCTCTGGTGCTCCTGGTCGACCGTCGACCACAGCCTTATCATTAAGTCTCTCCCACCACTGCAGAAGATTTCCATCACTCGCGATCAACTCCGCACCATCACGGACCAGATCATGACAGCCCCGACTGATCGGGTCGTCGGGAAGACCGGGCATCGCCGCCAGCGGACGGCCGAGCTCTCGGGCGGCCTCCACGGTCAACATTGTACCACTCTTTTGGGCGGCCCGAATCACAAAGACGCCGCGACTCAATGCGGCGATCAGTCCGTTTCTTCGGCGAAAATGATAATTACGCACTCCCTGCATCGGAGGATATTCGCTGACCAGAGCCCCTCTTCCTTCGATGATATCCCGAAAGAGTTGACGATTCGATCGGGGCGATGGCTGGTGAAGACCCGACGGCAAAACGGCGATCGTCACCCCATTGAGGTCCACCGCACTTCGATGCCCCACGGCATCCGCGCCCAGCGCTCCTCCACTGATCACGGCCATTCCTGCTGCCAGGGCTGGCTGAAGAATACGGCGGGCCGATTTTGCGGCTCCCACACCGATCTTTCGACTTCCCACCACGGCGATTCCCTGGTGGCTCAGAGCTTCAACACTCCCAAGAATATGAACTGCCACCGGAGGCCTCCCCATCTCCCGAAAGCCCGCCGGATATCGGTCTTCATCGTATACGATGATTTGACCCGACCAGGAGTCAACGCTCTCCAACAGACGTTCCGGCCCCTCCTCATAGATCTCTCCCAATTGTTTTCGCTGATGACCGGTGAGAAAGTCCATCTTCTCAATCCCGGGATCGGCCAGCGACCACCAGTGATGTAGATCCCCCTTCGTGATTTCCAGAAATTTCTCAAACCTCGGGATCGTCCAACCCACCAGCAAGGCTAATCCTTTTCGAAGGATCTCGGCCTCGCCAATACCGTCCCCAGGTCCATTTTTCAATCGACTTCGGCACGGCATACTCCCCCTCCTATCGTTTATGAATCCATCACCTTCGCTAAGATGATGGTGATATTGTCGTCGCCGCCGTTCTGATTGGCCCGCTCCACCAGTTTTCGGCAAAGCTGCGCCAGGTCCTCTTCTTGCTCGATAATCGAGAGAAGATCGGCGTCACGCACCATATCGGAGAGCCCATCGGAGCACATGATAAACAGGTCTCCCGGCTCCACCTCGATGAATTGGATATCTACTTCCACCTCATCGCTGAGTCCACAGGCTCGAGTGATGACATTTTTATAAGGAAAGAACTCCACGTCTTCCTTGGCCAGGATGCCCATTCGGACATACTCATTGGCCAGGGAATGATCCGGGGTCATCTGCTCCAATTTCCCCTGTCGAAACCGATAGGCTCGAGAGTCCCCGATATGGGCCATATAGACCCCGTCTTCGGTAAAATAGCCCGAAACCAGCGTGGTCCCCATTCCATCGAGATTCTCGTCATTGGATGCGGCTTCGAAGACAGCGCGGTTTGCTGTCTTCATCGCCTCCTTAAGGCGAACCTGGTCGAGGTCGATCTCCTCGCCATTTCTCTCCAACTTATCGTACCCGTTGGCGTCGGGAATCGTCTCTCGATAATAGGAGACGATCGCCCGGATCGCCATGGCGCTGGCGACCTCTCCCGAGCTGTGGCCTCCCATCCCATCGGCGACGATGCAGAGCGCTTCGTCCCCCTGGGAGAGATAGAAGTCGTCTTCGTTGTGTTCCCGTGCGCATCCGACGTCGGTTATCCCGGCACAGACGAGTTTCATAC
>SKNI01000597.1 GCA_007120615.1 Myxococcales bacterium
CTGGAGACCTCCCGCCGCACCTGGGAACTCTATCAGGGCACGCCCGGAGCGCCCGCCATTTCGAGTACCCCGACTACGCCACCAACGAGCGCTCCCAGTAGCACGCCCGCCAACGCCCCGACCAAGGCTCCGGCCGCCCCCAAAAACACTCCCGGCGCCCAACACGCCTTCACCCGCCAGGACCTCGAACACCTGGCCTCCCACAAGATCTCTGATGTCTTCGGCCCCCTCTTCGCCGTGCAGGACGACTTCCCTCGCCAGGTCCGCATGCCCGAGCCGCCTCTGCTCCTGGCCGACCGCGTCACCGGCATCGACGCCGAACCCGGCGTCATCGGCACCGGCACCATCTACACCGAAACCGATATCACCCCCGACGCCTGGTACCTCTTCGGCGGCCACATCCCCCCGGGCGTCATGATCGAAGCCGGCCAGGCCGACCTCCTCCTCATCTCCTGGATGGGCACCGACTTCGAGAATAAAGGCGAACGCATCTACCGCCTCCTGGGCTGCGAGTTGACCTATAAAAAGGGCCTCCCCCAGGCCGGCGACACCCTCAAATACGACATTCACATCGACGGCCACGCCAAACAGGGACCGGTACGGATCTTCTTCTTTCACTACGATTGCCGCGTGGGCGACGACATCCGCCTCTCTGTCCGCGAGGGCCAGGCCGGCTTCTTCACCGACGAAGAATTGGCCAACTCCATGGGTATTTTGTGGACCCCCGAAAAAGGCGACTATCGCCAGGACGCCCGCGTCGACCCGCCGCGCGTCGACCCCGACCTGATCCCCACCGCCTTTAGTAAGCAAGCCATTTTAGACTTCGCCGACGGCTCCCCGGAAGCCAGCTTTCAAGAGGGCTACGAGCGTCTTAGAACCCACACCCGTTCGCCCAATATCCACCAGGGAAAGATGTGCCTCGTCGGCGAAGTCCAGGACCTCGACATCACCGGCGGGCCCTGGCAGCGCGGCTATATGCGCACCGAATTCGAACTCACCCCCGACGCCTGGTTCTTCGACGGCCACTTCAAAGACGACCCCTGTATGCCCGGCACCCTGATGTTTGAAGGCGGCATGCAGGTCATGAGCCTTTATATGACCGCCTTAGGTCTCACCCTCGACCGCGACGGCTGGCGCTTTGAGCCCGTTCCCGACACCCCGTTTCAACTTCGTTGCCGCGGCCAGGCCACCCCCGAATCCCGACAACTCACCTACGAGATCTTCGTCGAGGAGGTCATCGACGGCGACCAACCCACGCTGGTCGCCGACATTCTGGCCACTGTAGACGGCCTCAAAGCCTTCCACTGCCGCGCCATGAAGATGCATCTGGTGCCCGACACCCCGCTCACCGAAACCCTCCTCACCGAAGGCTTCCCCCAGCGCGACCCCCGCGCCGTCCACACCAGCAACGTCACCCACGACAAGCTCGCCATTTTGGCCACGGGCAACGGCCCGGCGTCGATGTGCCTCGGCCCCCGCTACCGCGAATTCGACGGCCACCGCCGCATGCCCAGACTCCCCGGCGAACCCTTTCAATTTATGACTCGGGCCACCCGATCCGATGCCGAAGTCGGTGACGCCACCGAGGGCACCACCGCCATCATCGAATACGACATCCCCCACTCCGCCTGGTATTTCGACGAAAACGACCGCCCCGTCATGCCCTACGCCGTCCTTCTGGAAGCCGCCCTTCAACCCTGCGGCTGGCTCTCGTTGAATTCCAGCGCCATCCTCGACTCCCCCACCCCCGTCTTCTACCGAAACCTCGACGGCACCGGCACCCTCCACCGAGAACTCACCCCCGGCTGCGGCACACTCAAGACCCGCACCACCATGACTCGCCAGGCCCGCTCCAGCGGCATGGTCATCCAGAGCTTCGACGTCCAGTGCACCGTCGACGACGACCCCGTCTTCGACATGGAGACCACCTTCGGCTTCTTCCCTCAGAAAGCTCTCAAGAACCAGGTCGGCATCCCCACCACTCCCGAAGAAAAAGCCTGGCTCTCCGACGAAAACGACTTCTACCAGGACCTCCAGACCTGCCCCGACCCCGACCATCCCGACCTCTGGCCCGACCCGATGCTCCGCATGATCGACCGCGCCACGGGACTATGGGAAGAGGGCGACACCCTTCGCATCCGCACCGAAAAAGACGTCGATCCCGCAGAGTGGTTCTTTAAAGCCCACTTCTTTCAAGACCCAGTCCAACCAGGCTCTCTCGGCGTGGAAGCCATGATCCAGACCCTGCGCTTTGCCCTTCTCCACAAAGGCCTCCACCGCCGGTTTGATGCGCCGACCTTCGAGCCCATCGCCCTCTCCGAGGCCCTCACCTGGACCTACCGAGGCCAGGTACTGCCGGAAAACCAAAAGGTTAACGTCCTTCTCGACGTTCAGGAGATCATCGAGTCACCGACGGAGACCATCGCCCACGCCACCGCTTCCCTGTGGGTCGACGGTCTCAAGATCTATGCCGCCCAAAACCTGGCTCTGCGAATCCGATAACCCATGGAAACCGAGCGCAAACGGGGACCTCACCGTCGCTTTGTTCTTCGTGGACTGCAGCGCCGATCCATCAGAGCAGCAGAATCAGAATCCGCGACAACACCAGGGAATTTGAAAATAGCTCTCCCTGTGCTTATGTTGATGCCAGGTCGCAATTTCCCATTGGTACAAGGAACGCTAAGATGTCTACCTTCCGCACAGCCCTGATACTGCTGGCGTCCTCCCTTATCCTCCCGGCCTGCCAGAGCTCGCCGTCAGCCGAGGGCCCCGAGGAGCCTGTCCAACAGGAAGATGCTGCGGACCAGGACGACGATGTACAACCGGAGCCCCGGGAGCGACCGGAAGGCGCCGAGGACCACTCCACCGAAGAACAAGAGCTCTGGGTCACCGAGGTGGCGGGCCCCTTTACCAACCCATGGTCGGTCGCATTTTTGCCCGACGGGCGAATGCTCGTAACCGAGCGGCCCGGCCAGCTCCAGCTGGTTGAAAATGGCGAGTTGACGCAGATAGAGGGCCTCCCCGAGCTTCAATCCGGAAATCAGGGAGGCTTACTCGATGTCTCCCTCCATCCCGACTTTGAGGACAACGGCTGGATTTACTTCACCTATTCAAAGCCCGATCCCGACAGCAATCAGACGGCCACCGCCGTCTCACGCGCCGGCCTCGACGACTCCAGCCTCATCGATCTGGAAGAGATCTTCGTCCAAGATCGCTACTCCGGCGCCGGCCGCCACTACGGCTCCCGCATCGTCTGGCTCGACGACGGGACATTCTTGATGTCCATCGGCGACCGCGGCTCGGAGCCCCCGCGAGCCCAGGACACCGCCGACCACGCCGGAAGCGTCCTGCGCCTCAACGACGACGGCTCCGTCCCCTCGGACAACCCCTTTGTCGATGACGACGAGGTCTTGGACGAGATCTACACCTACGGAAACCGAAATATCCAGGGCATGGCAATCGACCCGGAGACCGGCATCGTATGGGCCTCCGATCACGGCCCCCGCGGCGGCGACATCCTCTACCAGGTCGAAGCCGGTCAGAATTACGGCTGGCCCATCTTCACCTACGGCATGGATTATGGCACCGGTGAACCCATGGACGAGACCATCACCCAGGACCCCGACGAACTCCCCGAAGTCACAGCTCCCTTCCACCGCTTCGATCCCTCCCATCCCCCATCGGGACTCGTCATCGTTCGAGGCGGCCACTTTGATAGCTGGCAGGGCGATATCTTAGCCGGCGGACTTCGCACCCAGGAGATCCGCCGCCTCGTCCCCACCGACGATGATATCGAGCACGAAGAGGCGATCCTCTCCGGCACCCTCGGACGCATCCGCGACGTTCGACAGAGCCCGGACGGCCACCTCTACATCTTGCCCGATCAGTCCGACGCCATGCTTTACCGGGTAGAGGCAGGAGAGTAGAGACCACAAACCGAACCTTTCCTTTACTTGACCTTCTCTCTCCGCCCTCTCTATTCTCTCCAACTCGCTCACACCGACGATCTACTGGAGAGAATTGATGAAGACTATCTATATATCCCCGATTTTCTGCCTCGCCATTTTCCTCGCGGCCTGCGGCTCCGACACTGCCGAAGAAGTAGAGAACAACCAGCAGACTAACCAGGAAACGCCGAATCAAGACACCTGCGAACCCGAAACCTGCGAGTCTATCGACGCCTGCGGATCGTTTAGTGACGGCTGCGGCAACACCCTCGACTGCACCTGCGCCGAGGGATTTAACTGCTTTCGTGAAAGCTGCATCGAGGACGAAATCCCCCAGTTGATCATTCATTTAGCCCCTGAAGATCCCTCCAACGACAGCTCCCCCGAATTCGGCTTTTTCTGCTCTCTCTACGACTGCACCATCCGATGCCGCCTCGACGACGGCGATTTCGAAGTCTGCCCCGAGCGCACCACTTTCGAGGACCTCGAGGACGGCCCCCACTTCGTCGAGGCCATCGCCACCGCCAATGAGCTCGACAGCCACCTGGCCCGATGGGATTGGACCATCGACACCATCCCGCCCCAACTCGTCATCGATGACGCACCCGAGGCGGAAACCCACGAAACCATCGCCACCTTTGAGTTCTCCTGTCCCGACGACGACTGCGCCTCCTTTCGATGTGCCGTCGACACCCCTGATTCCGACGGCAACTTCAGCGACTGTGAATCCCCCTATACCGCAGAAGGCCTGAGCCTCGGGGTCCATCAATTCCACGTCAAAGCTTTCGACGAAGCCCGCAACGAGACCGTCGAATCCCACACCTGGGAGGTCGTCGAATTCAGCACCGAAAGACAGATTCGAGGCGGCGACAAAGTAGTCTGCATCCTCGAGACCACCGGCGAATTGGACTGCTTCGGCGAGGACCCCTATCAACTCTCGAACGCTCCCGAGGGCTCCCTCTATTCGGCCTTCGACCTCGGCGACGGTACCGGATGTGGTCTCACCCCGTCCCAATACGCCGAATGCTGGGGGGTCACCACCGATATCGTCGACGCCACACCGACGGACACCAAATTCATGGAAATTAGTGCTGGCATGTACCTGGCCTGCGGCGTAACGTTGAGCGGCGAAATCCAGTGCTGGGGCGACGACGCGACCGTCCCCGCAGACGGTCCCTATTCTACTGTGAGCACCAACAACCGTCATATCTGTGGCATACGAGCGTCGGGAGAAATCGACTGCACCAGCACAGATGACAACGACTACGGCGAAACCGACACTCCCTCCGGCGACGGCTTCGTACAAATCAACTCCGGCGATCGAGCCATCTGCGCCCTCCACTCCTCGGGCACCGTCTCCTGCTGGGGGAACGACGGCGGCTGGGGCAACGATAGCATCATTTCTCAACAACCTACGGACATCGACGACTTCACTCAGATTTCTCTGGCCGGCAGTCCGGCTTGCGGGATTCGAGAGAACAACCGAGCCGTCTGCTGGGGACCTGCTTTTCGCTTTGACTCCGACCGCAGCGGTGGCGACCCTCCCTCTACCACCGAATTCGAAGCGCTCGGCTGCGGATGGCTCTACTGCTGCGGCCTGACCACCGATGAAACCATCAAGTGCTGGGGCGAATTCGACTCCGATCAAATCCCGGAGTAGAGGAGGCGAGGGAGATAGGGAGAGAAGAGCAAGGGCAAGGGTAAGGTCGTCGCAGAGACGCAGAGAACCGCCAAGACGCAGAGGTAAAAGAAAGGGTCGGTTTGTGGCCTGGCGTTACTCCTC
>SKNI01000348.1 GCA_007120615.1 Myxococcales bacterium
TATATTGAACTCGTTTAGCTGTGGTAACTCGTCGAGATCAAATCGGGCAAAATGCCAGACCGGGGACATCTGATCCGGGCGGTATGACGGTGGAGCGCCGTCCCGAATAAGAAGAGCCGGGGAGGAAAAATACAAAGAACCTTTGATGCGATACAATTTCTCTACCCGACAGGATACTTCGAGGGGCACCGGAATGGCAAGCCGGGAGCGATTGACAAGATTCAAAGCCGCAGAAGAGCATCTTCCAGCCGAGTTAATGCCTGCTCCACGTCTTCGCTGGTGATGACCAGCGGGGGAACGAAGCGCAATGTGTCGCCTCCGGCGGTGTTGATCAAAAGGCCTTGCTCACGGGCCAGTACGGCGATATCGCCGGCGCGCTCCCCGCACTGGGCGCCGACCATCAATCCCGTTCCTCGCACATCGGTGAGGACGGAGAAGCGCGACGATAACTCGAGAAGTCCCTGGCGCAACTGCTCGCCGCGATCGCGGGCATTGTCCAGCAGAGAGTCCTCCTCAATTACCTGTAATACGGTGTTTGCGGCCCGCGTAGCCAGCGGGTTTCCGCCAAAGGTGGAGGCGTGGCTGCCCCGTTTCCAGCCCGCCCACACCTTATCGGTGGCCAGAGTGGCACCCAGGGGAACGCCACCTCCGATGCCCTTGGCCAGGGTCATGATATCGGGTGTGACGTCGTAATTCTGATAAGCAAAAAGTGCTCCCGTGCGACCCACTCCGGTCTGGACCTCATCAAAGATCAAGAGCGCTCCGTGCTCGTCACAGGCTTGTCGCAGGGTCTGCAAAAATTCCAACTCTGCCGGTCGGACCCCACCCTCACCCTGGATGGGCTCTACGACCACCGCTGCGGTATGGGCATCGATCTTCTCTTTTGCCAGGGCGGAGTCATTAAACGGAGTATAATCAAAGCCGGGGACCAGCGGGGCGAAGCCGTCGTGATATTTGGGCTGTCCCGTGGCGGTGATCGCCGCCAGCGTGCGACCGTGGAATGATGCTTTCATGGAGAGAATTTTGGTCTTGTCGGGCTGATTTGCCACCCGCGACTGGTAGCGGCGGGCCAGCTTAAAGGCCGCTTCATTTGCCTCCGCTCCGGAGTTGCAGAAGAAGACTCGGTCGGCAAACGAGCGTTTAGAGAGGGTCTCCATCAATTCGATCTGAGGGGCAGTATAATACATATTGGATACGTGGAGGAGCTTCTCCACCTGATCGCGTAACGCCTCGGTCAGACGAGGGTGTGCGTGGCCCAGGGCACAGACGGCGATACCGGCCACAAAGTCGAGGTAGCGGTTCTCTTCACAGTCAAAGAGCCAGACCCCTTCTCCACGCTCAAAGATAATGGGGGCAGGGGCGTAGTTGGGGCTGTTATGACGGGCGCCGATGGCGAGGAGGTCCGTGGTGGTTTGACTCATGGAGAGTACTCCCGATGCGAAAAATGGAATTGAATTAGGTGGGCAACGAGCCGGCTTAGAGGATATAGCGGCTTAAGTCTTCGTCCTGGAGAATTCCTTCCAGGCGCTCCCGAACGTAGTCGGAGGAGACGATGAACTGCGCGTCATCTCGATCCGGGGCGTCGAAGGAGAGCGCTTCAAAGACTTTCTCCATGATCGTGTGGAGGCGGCGGGCGCCGATATTCTCCAGGGTATCGTTGACCCGAAAGGCCATCTCGGCGACGGTCTCGATGGCGGCATCTTCAAAGACGATCTCCATGCCTTCGGTGGCCAGAAGGGCGATATATTGGCGGGTCAGGCTATTTCGAGGTTCGGTCAAGATCCGCTGAAAGTCATCCTCGGTGAGGCTCTGCAACTCCACGCGGATGGGAAATCTGCCCTGGAGTTCGGGGATCAGATCGGAGGGCTTGGAGAGGTGAAAGGCGCCGGCGGCGATAAAGAGGATGTGATCGGTCTTTACGACCCCGTATTTGGTGGTCACCGACGACCCCTCCACGATGGGCAAGAGGTCTCGCTGGACGCCTTCGCGAGAGACGTCCGGGCCTTGCTGGGACTCCCGTCCGGCGATCTTGTCGATCTCATCGAGGAAGATGATGCCCGATTGTTGCGTGCGGTTGAGGGCTTCCTGGGTGATCTGGTCCATATCGATGAGACGACCGGCCTCTTCCTGAGTGAGGGCTTTGAGGGCGTCCTGAACCTTGACTCGTTTCTGCTTTCGGGGCTTGGGAAACATATTTCCAAAGACGCTGCCCAGATCCATCTCTTCCATGCCCTGTTGGCCGGAGAAGACTTCGATGACCGGGTTTCGAGAGTCGGTGATCTCGATCTCGATATATTCGTCATCGAAGGCGCCCTGGCGAAGATGCATGCGCAGGAGATCGCGTTTGTTTTTGGGAGCGTCTTTGCTGGATTGAACCACGCCGTCGTGACCGACGATGAAGGTCTTTTTATCGGAGTCGCTGTCGTCGAGAGGGGCCCGCTCGGTGACCATATTTTCGAGCTGATCGAGAATTCGCTCCTCGGCGATGTCTCGAGCCCGGGACTCCACGCGTTCTTCGGCTTCTGATTTGACCAGGCTGATGCCCAACTCTACCAGGTCGCGAACCATGCTCTCTACGTCTCGGCCCACATAGCCGACCTCGGTAAATTTAGAGGCCTCCACTTTCAGAAAGGGAGCCCGGGCCAATTTGGCCAGCCGTCTGGCGATTTCGGTTTTGCCCACCCCGGTGGGGCCGATCATGATGATATTTTTGGGCATCACCTCTTCGCGCAACTCTTCATCGAGTTGCTGGCGGCGCCAGCGATTCCTGAGAGCTACGGCCACCGCCCGCTTGGCATCATCTTGACCGATGATATAGCGGTCCAATGCGGAGACAATCTCCCGGGGCGTGAGCTCAGAGCCCTCGCGTCCATCGATGGAATCTGTGTAAATAACCATGGGTAATTCCAGACGTCGATAAGTAAATGAGTGGGGGAGTGACGGGTTATGGGGTTGATGATGCGTCCAACTCTTCGATGGTCAACGTATCATTGGTGAAGACGCAGATCTCGGCGGCGATCCCCAGGGAATTCTCGCAGATGGAGCGGGCGTCCAGATCGGTGTGGCGAAGCAAAGCCCGGGCTGCGGACAGGGCGAAGGAGCCACCGGACCCGATGGCCACAGCCCCTTCTTCGGGATCGATGACATCGCCGGTACCACTGATCAGGAGAGTCTTGGACTTATCGGCGGCGATCAAAAGCGCCTCCAGACGACGGAGCATGCGGTCGGTTCGCCAGGCTTTGGCAAGTTCTACGGCCGCCCGGGTCAGGTTCCCGTTATATTCTTTGAGTTTCTCTTCCAGCTTCTCATAGAGCGTAATGGCATCGGCGGTAGATCCGGCAAAGCCGCAGAGGACTTTTCCGTCATAGAGGCGCCGAACTTTTCTGGCGGAAGCCTTCATGACGACTTTTTCACCCATGGTGACCTGACCATCGCCGGCGACGACGACTTTGGAGCCTCGGCGAACACTGACAATGGTTGTGCCTCGAAAGCTGGTGCTCATTGGTTATCCGTCGGAGTCAGAAAGGGAATCGACCGTCTGATGACGCATCGGATCGCGTCCCTCCGGGTTTTTGCGGTGGGCGCGAGGATGTGCAGCATCGTAAACCTCCATGAGCCTGTCAATCGACACGTGGGTATAGCGCTGGGTTGTGGACAGGTTTTGGTGACCCAGAAGTTCCTGAATCCCCCGCAGATCTGCGCCGGAGTCCAATAGGTGGGTGGCGAAAGAATGGCGAAGACCGTGGGGGGTGATGGAAGTGTCCAGGCCGGCGATCTGGAGATTTTTTTTCAATCGGCGTCGAACCGACCGGGTGGAGAGACGGCGGCCGCGGGCGCTCAAAAAGAGCGCTCCGTCGGTGGTATGGCCGCTGACCAATTCGTGGCGACGGGCCAGGTAGCGCTTCAGCGCCCGGCAGCCCTTTTTGCCCAGGGGCACGAGGCGTTCTTTCTTTCGCTTTCCCAGGGTGCGCACCCACCCCTCTTCGGCGTCGATACTCGCGGTGTTGAGCCCCACCAATTCCGAGACCCGCAATCCGGCTCCGTATCCCACCTCCCAGATCGCCATATCTCGAACGCCGAGTACATCCTCGGAGTGATGGCTCTCCAGCAGATGAATGACCTCGTCGACGGATAAAAAGTTCTGCAGCGGTTGGTGTACTTTCGGGGTGGACAGAAGGGAGGCCGGGTTGGCGTCGGTGATTCGTTTCTTGACCAGAAAGTTCCAGAACGAGCGAAGGGTGGAGATCTTTCGAGCCAGGGAGGCCGGCTGGTTGTCGTCAAATCGATTGGCGATAAAACCGCGAAGGTGGCGCAGGTCGATCGCTTCGGGCTCCGGATTTTCCAGGCCGTGATGTTCCAGCAGAAATTCTCGAAATTGTCCCAGGTCGGTGGCGTAGGCCCGAAGCGTGTGTTCGCTGGCTCCCTTCTCCACGCGCAGATAGGAGATAAATTGGTCGATTCGTCCGGCGAGCATGGAGATCTCTCAATTGGTAGTTCGCTCGACTTTATAGACGCCTCTGATCTTTTCGATATTTTTCATGGCCTTTTTGAGTTGATGGAGGTTGCTGACCATGACTTCGAAGGTGTTGACGGCGCGACGATCTTCGGTGGTAACGCATTGGGCCTGACTGATATTGACGCCGGCAGCGGTGAAGGACTGGCTGATATTGGCGAGCAGTCCGGGCTTATCGGTGCAATAGACGCGAACACTGACGGGACGGCGGGAGGCTTCGGGGACTTCGGTGTCATTGGCCCAACGCACATCGATCTGACGCTCTCTCTCCAGATGGCCGATCCGTTTGCAATCGCGGGTGTGTACCGAGAGGCCCCGGCCGCGGGTGACGAATCCGATGATTTCGTCGCCGGGCAGGGGATTGCAGCATTTGGCATAGGAGACCATCACATCTTCGATGCCGTCGAGGACGACCCCCGTTTTTCCTCGGTGAGCGATCTTATTCCACAGCTGACCGAGCTTGCTCTCTCCATCGTTTTTCTTGGTCTTTTTCTCGGCGTCGTCCTCGGACTGGGGTGGATAGATCTTTTCCACCACCGTATCGGCCTGGGTTTTGCCGTAGCCGATATCGGCGAGCATCTCCTCGACGGAGCTAAACCGGCTGAGTTCGACGGCTTTGGCCAGGTTTCCGGCCCGCTCCCAGGCGCGAATATTGGTATTATGATGCTTGAGCTCTTTATCCAATAACTCTCGACCCAATATGCGGCTTCGCTCTCGCTGTTCTTTTCGAACGGTGTTGCGAATTTTTGTGCGAGCCCGACCGGTCTTGACGAAGGAGAGCCAGTCTTTGTTGGGACGCTGGTTCTTATGGGTCAAGATCTCGACGATATCGCCGTTTCGCAGCTTGTGTTTGAGGGGAACCATCTGGCCGTTGACCTTGGCTCCGGAGCAGTGCTGTCCGACCTCGGTGTGGATGGCGTAGGCGAAATCAACGGGTGTGGCTCCCGAGGGAAAGCTGAGAACATCGCCGTCGGGGGTAAATACGTAGACCTCATCGTGGAAAAGGTCGATCTTGACAGACTCCAGAAACTCTACGGGATCTTCGTGATCCTGGTGCTCCTCCATCAGGCGGTGGAGCCAGGCAAATTTCTGGTCGTCTCGGTCGGGTACGGCTTTGCCCTCTTTATAGAGCCAGTGGGCGGCGATCTCCTCTTCAGCGATTTTATGCATCGCGTGGGTGCGGATCTGGATCTCGATTCGCTCCTGATAGGGGCCGA
>SKNI01000079.1 GCA_007120615.1 Myxococcales bacterium
CGCCTTCGCACTCCGTCTTCAGCGGTCCATACGTCGAGGCATTGACCTCCTCCACATCGGGGTCCTCGAGAGTCTTTACGTAATCCGTTTCATCGACGCCCTTCTTCGAGAAGTCTCGATAGACCGCCGTGGTCGAGATAAACGCGTACCGCCCGGCTTTCCCTTTCAAATACTCTCCCGAGAGCTTCACGGCCCTCGGAGTATAGGCGCTGGTATCCAGGACCCAGTCCCACTCTCCATTCAACCGCTCCAGATCGCTGAATCGATCTCCCAGCACCTTCTCTACCTTCTCCTCCCCGTCAAATAGACCCGGATTGGTCTTCCCCCGATGAAAGAGCGTCACATCATGCCCCCTCTCCACAGCCGCTTCCACCAGATGTCGACCCACAAATTGCGTTCCACCAAGAACCAGAATCCTCATATCAATTTCCTCCAAATTTCCACACCGAGATCCAATAAATACAACCACTTATAACGGTACCTGACACCGTTTCGATGTCATTTATGGGGGCATATTTTCACATCATAACACGCCTCCCAGAACCCATTTGCGCAACGGACATTAAATCATGGACATTACTCCTGCCGCACTCAACAGTTAAGGATACCTGACCGCGAGTCAATGAATCGTGAAAAGACAGCCCCTTGCATTTGTGCTCGTTCTTCTACTTCTCTGCGTTTCCACCTCGGCCCACGCCGGATGGACCCAGCCCGAAGGTGACGGCTACGCCAAATTCTGGTTCGCAAAACAAAACGGTCGCGGAAGCTGAATTTCTCAGCTTCCACGACCGCCTTTTTTGATCCTGTTTTTACGAAACCGTCACTCAAACGCCGCGTCGGTGATCTCCAGGCCACGATCGATGATCGCAAACCCCTCCCGAAGCTGCTCTTCGGTGATGCACAGCGGGGGGTTGCACATAAAGCTGCCCCACCGAACGAAGGTAAAGAGTCCGTTATCACGGAAGAATTTACCCAGCTTCGTCATCGCCGGATGGCTCCCATTATAAGGCGCCATCGGCTCACCGTCGGCGTTCTTCTGGATATCCATCATCCCGAAGAGACCCAGGGCGCGCCCCTCTTTGACCGAGACGTGACGCTCCTGAAGACGATCCATCTCTTCTCGCATCACGTGCTGCATCTTTGCGGCGTTCTCCACCAACTCTTCCTCAATGAGGACGTTGATCGCCGCTTCCGCAGCCGCCAGACCCACACAATGTGAATTATAGGTCAGCCCGCCCCAGAAGACGTTCTCATCGAAGTGCTGTGCGATCTCATCTCGCATCGCCACCGCTCCGAGCGGCGCATAGGCGCTGGTCAATCCCTTTGCCATGGTCACGATATCGGGGACGATGCCGAAATGCTCAAAGGCGAACATCTTTCCCGTTCGCCCAAACCCGGCCATCACCTCGTCGCAGACCAGAAGAATTCCGTACTTCTCAAGCAACGCCTTGAGCCCTTTGAGGTAGCCCTTCGGCGGGGGAAGCACACCGTTTGTACCGATCACCGTCTCCACGAACATCGCGGCGATGGAGTCCGGCCCCTCGTACATGATCACTTCTTCGAGATACTTCAGATTCTCAGCCGTCTGTTCCTCTTCGGTCGCCCCGAACGAATAGTGATAGGGCCTGGGGTCCATGACCTTCACAAAGCCCGGCGTCCCCGGCTCATTGGGAATCCGCCGGGGATCTCCGGTCAACTGCATGCAGGCGTTGGTCGCACCGTGATAACTTCGATAGCGACTCAGAATTTTTTGCCGACCCGTATATTGCCGCACGATCTTGATGGCGTTTTCGTTGGCTTCGGCGCCACCGAGGGTGAAGAAAAACCGGTTCATCTCAGGCGGTGTGATCTTCGCCAAAAGCTGCCCCATCCGAGCCCGCACGGCGGTCGCCGACGCCGGAAATACATAGGCCAGTTGCGCCACCTGATCTTGAATCGCCTTGATCACTTTTGGGTGCCCGTGACCAATATTGACGCACATCAACTGGCTGTTGAAGTCCAGAAATTGCTTGCCATCAGGCGTATAAAAATACACTCCCTCCGCGCGCTCCACGGGCAGCGGGTTCACCGCTTCGCCCTTGGACCAGGTATACATGGTGTGGCGCTTACAGAGGTCAATCATTTCTTCTGAGTTCACAATCTCTCCTTACCGTAGAACTTGGCTCCTGGCAGAACAATCCGGCTCTCAAACCAGCTCAGCTCATCCAGGTCTGGTCCGACTGAAGAGCCCACTTCGAGGTTACTTTTCGGGGGCGGGTCCAGAAGGTAAATCCATCCCACCCGGTCATATCGCCGTGGCCGAATTTACTGTCGTTCCAGCCGCCAAATGCAAAGGGCTCGCGCGGCACGGGAACTCCGATATTGACGCCGCACATGCCGGCCTCAAATCGATTGATCGCACGCTCCGCGATGCCGCCGTTGGTGGTATAGATGGCCGCCGCGTTGCCGTAGGGGCTTGCGTTTTCGATCTCCAACGCCTCTTCCAGCGTATCGACCCGCACAATCGTGAGCACCGGCCCAAAGATCTCTTCGGTGGCACAGGGATGGCCGGGTTTGACGTTGTCCAGAATCGTGGGCCCGATCCATCGTCCGCCGGCGCCTTCTACCTTCGCGCCTCGTCCGTCGACGATCACATCGGCGCCGTCCGCTTCTGCCTGATCGATAAAGCCCATGATTCGCTCATAGGACTCATCGGTGATGATCGGCCCGATTCCGGTGCCAGGTTCGATCTGGGCCGAACCTTCGGCAACCGCATCGATGATATGCTGGGTGTCACCGACGGCCAGCAATACGGCCGCTGCCATGCAGCGCTGTCCGGCGCATCCCGTAAACGAGGCGATCACATTCGAGGAGGTCAACTCCAGATCCGCATCGGGCACCACCACCAGGTGATTCTTCGCTCCGCCCAGACAGACCATCTTCTTGCCGGTCTTTGAGCCGCGCTCATAGACGATCTTGGCCACCGGCGTAGAGCCGACAAAAGCCACCGCTTTGATGCCCTCGTGATCGGTGATCGCTTCCACCGCTTCTTTGCCGCCGTTGACGATATTGAAGACCCCGTCGGGAAGACCGGCCTCCTGAAGAAGCTCGGCCAACTTCATCGCTCCGTACGGCGTGCGCTCGGAGGGCTTCATGATAAACGAATTGCCCGCCACCAGCGCCTGGGGAATCATCCACAGGGGCACCATCGTCGGGAAATTAAAGGGCGTCACACCGGCGACCACTCCGATCGGCTCGTGGATCACCCGGCAATTTACTCCGCGGCTTACGTCTAACTGACCGCCGTCGGCCATATTCTGCAACGACGCTCCCATCTCCACGCATTCGATGCCTTTGAGCACTTCTGCCTTGGCCTCGGGGAAGGTCTTTCCGTTCTCATGAGAGAGCAGCCAGGACAACTCGTCGAGGTTCTCTTCCATCAAGGATTTGAGCTTATAGAGCACCTCGGCGCGCTCCCGAATCGGACGCTCCGCCCAGCCGGGCTGGGCATTTTTCGCCGCTTCAAAGGCCGATTGTAGATCGCTCTTATTGGAAAAGACCACCGAACCCATCACCTCTCCATGACGGGGATTGAGCACTTCTTCGCTATTTCCGGAGGCCGACGGGGTCCACTCCCCGCCGATCCAGTTCTGGGCCTGTACATACTCCACGAAGTCATAGTCGCGGGCGGAAAATTCAAATTTCGAATTCGTCATCTTCAGTTCTCCTATTACTCAAAATTTGGGATTCCCGACCGCATACCTCTCCGACGGGACTCTTCTGTGATTTTAACGTTGTTGAAATTGGAAATGGGCCGAATCCATTCCATCAGGCCCCGGCACCGACTGGAAGCATCGACAAAAACACCGACTAAAAGTGAGTCGGCTCGCGCTTCAACAGCCGCCCGATTCCTTTGGTCCCAACGAATTCTCCGTCGCGAACCTGCACATTGCCCCGCACCGTTACCAGGTCACATCGCCCGTGCACGTCGAAGCCCTCAAAGGGATTATAATCGATATTCATATGATGGGTCTTGGCGCTGATCACGTCGCGATGCTCCGGATCATATACCACCAGATCGGCATCACTTCCGAGCTGAATCGTGCCCTTCTTCGGAAAAAGCCCGAAGATCTTGGCCGCCGCCGTACTGGCCGCGTCCACAAACCGGTGAAGATCGATTCGCCCGGTCTCCACGCCGTGGGTATAAAACATCCGCACCCGATCCTCGAGCGAGGGAATGCCATTGGGAATCAGGGTGAAGTCGTCTTTGCCCATCTTCTTCTGAGTCGTATCAAAGGGGGCATGATCGCTTCCCAATGTGGACACCATCCCGTGGCGAAAGCCCTCCCAGAGCGGTTCCTGATTGCTGACCTCTCGAAGGGGAGGACTCATCACGAAGTTGGCCCCTTCAAAGTCGGGCCGCTCCGCATAAGACTTATCCAACAGAAGATGCTGAATCAGCGTCTCTACATAGACATTGACCCCTCGAAATTTCGCTTCCACTGCCTGACGAAGTGCATCCTCACAGGAGAGATGAACCACATAACAATGGGCTCCGGTCAGCTCCGACATCGTGCAGAGATGACGAGTACCTTCGGCCTCCACTGAAACCGGACGACTGGGCTCATGCCACTGGGGCCCCGTCTTTCCGGCGGCCAACAGCTCTTTTTGCAATTCGGCGACCATATCGGGATTTTCGCAATGAGCCGTAACGATAACACCGAGCTCTTTGGCCAGCTTCATGGTGTGAAAGAGCTGCTTATCGTCGATCCCCAACGCCCCGCGATAGGCCAGAAATACTTTGAAGCTCGCGATTCCGCTGGATACGATCTCTCGAAGCTGAGACTGAACCTCGTCATCGTAGCGCGTCACCGCCATATGCCAGGTATAATCGGAGGCCGCGTTGCCTTCGGCCTGTCCTCGCCAGGTATCGATGGCCGACAGAGGCGCCTCATCCTGGCCGGGGATCACAAAATCGATCAGCGTCGTAGTTCCCCCGCAAAGGGCCGAGATCGTTGCCGTCTCGTAGGTGTCCTTTGCATAGGTCCCCATAAACGGAAGGTGCACATGGGTATGGGGGTCGATGAAGCCGGGAAAGACATATTTCCCGGCCGCATCATAGGTCTCTACATCGGGAGGAGCGTCCAGATCTTTTCCGATGGCCACGATCGTGCCATCTTCGCATAAGATATCGGCCGTATAACGCTGACTGGCGGTGATGATCTCACCATTTTTGATCAACAGATTGGACATAGATCTCTTCTCCTCATGAGGCAGATAATTTCACCGTTTCTTTGTCTCCCCGCTATTATTGATGCTCCGGTCGGGGCGCCAGCTCCTTTTCTCCGGCCGAATATTCTTCCCAGGAACAGGGCTCATAATCGTTGGGGACCTCCACCATCTCGATGCACCCTTCCACGGGGCAGACCAGACTGCACAGGTTACAGCCCACGCAGGCCTCGGTGTTGATCTCCACATAGGTTCGACCATCTTCTCGAGGTCGAGAAAAGATCGCCTGGTGGGCGCCGTCTTCGCAGGCCGTATAACAGAGCCCGCAGCCGATGCAGCTCTCCTGATCGATATGAGCGTTGACCGCAAAGTTGAGGTCCAACTCCTTCCAGTGGTGGAGCTTATCGAGACTCTTTCCCTGCAACTCTTGAAGGGTCATGCCCTTCTCGTCGAGATAGTTGGAGAGTCCGTCTTTGAGATCCTCGACGATCCGAAATCCGTAATGCATCACCGCCGTGCA
>SKNI01000528.1 GCA_007120615.1 Myxococcales bacterium
GAAGTTGAAATTCGAAATTACGATGGGAAATATGCTCATCCAGTTGGTTGCTCATACCTGGTTCTCCTGGCTGAAAAATCTGCCTTAGTTATGCAAACTTTGCACAACAGGTGTAAGTTTTGCGTCGGTTGGAATTTCCGCGCTGCCGTACCCGCAACAATGCATTTACTTCGCCGTGCCAGGAAATAGCAGAGCGTAGTAGAGGCCAGTCCGCGAAAGGTTCAGCAGACGGAAATGCCTAGGTTACAAGGGAGAAGCGGAGTTCTGACAATCGGATCGAACGGAGGGGAGGGGCTTGAAGAAGATACATCGTGAGGCTCCGGCTTTGACGAAATGGAAAAACTGCGGTGGTGCAGGCCGAGAGTTCCCACCACCACTCGACCTACCGATGAGAATATAAAGCAGGTTTCATGCCACCACCCAAACCACCTTTCCCTCCACCTCCCCGCGCTGCATCGGAACCGCAAAAATTTGCGATACAATCTCGGGAACCAACACTTCGTCCGGCGCCCCGTCGGCCAGAAATACTCCCTCATGGAGCACCAGAACCCGGTCGAAGAAGCGATGAATCAGGGCCAGATCGTGGAGGATGGCCACCGCCGCGCCACCGCCATCGACATGACAGCGGACCTGCTCCAGGAGGGCAACCTGGTGACGCATATCGAGGCTGGCGGTGGGCTCGTCCAGGAGCCACAGCGGCACGGAGGCCACCATCGCCCGGGCCATCAACGCCCGCTGCAACTCGCCGCCGCTCAAGTGAGAAACGGGGCTCTCTTCGAGGTCTCCAAGTTCCAGCGAAGCCAACGCCCGGCGGGCGCCATCGATCTGGTCGGTCGACGGCATCGAGAAACGGGCTGTCCGAGCGTGATAGCCCATCAACACGAAATCCAGCAGGTGATAGGAAAAGACCTGGGGGGCACCCTGAGGTACCACGGCGACCCTGCGGGCGATCTGTCGTCGCTTCATCTTCTGCAGCTCATCGCCGCCGAAGGTGACGCCCCCCGCTGAAGGCTCCAAGACTCCGGCGAGCACCTTGATCAGGGTGGTCTTGCCGGCGCCGTTTGCACCGACGACGGCGACCGCTTCACCTGTTTCGGCCACCATGCTCACATCGCGGAGCACTTGATTGGCCCCGAAGCTCACCTCGATATTCTTTGCCTTGACTGGCGTAGTCACTGCCATTCCTCCGATCGGCGAAGGGAGCGCCACAAGAAATACAAAAAGAGGGGCGCCCCGATCATCGACGTCAATACGCCCACGGGGAGCGTGGTGCCGAGCAGGGAGAACATCGCCCGGGCAACCACGTCGGCGCCGGTCAAAAATGCGGCTCCCCCGAAGGCGCAGGCCGGCAAAAGCACCCGGTGATCGGGCCCCACGACCAGGCGCACCGCATGGGGAACGACGAGCCCCACAAATCCAATGATCCCGCTAAATGCCACGGCCACCGCCACCGCCAGGCTGGCCACGGTCACCGTAACCCGGCGCACTTTTCGGACCTCCACGCCCAGATAGGCCGCGTCTTCATCGCCCAGGGAGAGAGCGTTTAAGTCCCGGGCGAAGGCGTAAATCACCACAATTGAGCCCAAAATCACCACCGCTGCGGCGCCCATCACGGCCACCGGAGTGCCCTCCACGGCCAGCGAGCCCATCAGATAAAATAGAATCTCCTGTGCTTTCCTCGCCGAAACCACGCTCTGAAAGAACATGATCACCGAGGCGGCAAAGGCGTTTACGATGACCCCGGTCAACAAAAGGACATAGGTCGAGCCTCGGCCCGGGGGCGTCCACTTTTCCACTCCAAAGATCACGGCCAGCGCGCCCATGGCTCCCGCAAAAGCAGCCACCGGCGTTCCCAGAACCAGAGCGCCAACGGTCACCGATCCGAGGGTCAATAAAAGGGTTCCCCCCAGAGCCGCGCCGCCGGAGATCCCCAGGATATAAGGGTCGGCCAGGGGATTTCTCAGCACCGCCTGAAAAACCGCTCCCCCCACCGCCAGCGCCGCTCCCACCAGCCCGGCAAATACCACCCGAGGCAGGCGGGCCCGGTAGACAATGGCCTCCTCCGTGGCCGAGAGATCTCCACTTATCCACCGCACCAGCAGATCCCAACCGCCGAGATCACTGCTGCCATAAGCCAGTCCCAGCGCAGCCACCGCCACCCATATAATCAGGGTGATCAGAGCTACTGCCGCAATGCGCAACGCGCTCAGAGGTCGCTTCGTCATAGGCCCTCGACGGCTCCTCCCAGACGACGAAGCGCTTCGGGGATCCGGGGCCCTGGACGCATCATCACCGGATCATCGACGTGAACTACGCGCCCCTTTTGAACGGCCTCCAGAGAATCAAAACGCTTCCAGAATTGAGCGACTTCCTCGGTGGTCGGCCCGATACTCACGTCGATGATCACCGCCGGATTCAGGCTCATTACTTTCTCCATATCCAACACCGGATAATTTCCCAGGTCATCTCCCAGAGCGTTCTGGAGTCCCGCGAGAATCAAGATTTCATGCCCAAAAGAGCCCACTCCTGCGGCCACCACCGGCTCGTGGTCATAGACTACCAGAGCCGTGGCGCCGTCGAGATCGAGCTTTTCGCGAACGCTTCGGGACTCGGCACCCAACTCGCGGTCGAAATCCTCTTTGAGCTCATCGGCGCGCTCTTCTGCTCCGAGCCACATCCCGAGCAGGTGAAACCCCCGCTGAATCGTGGCCAGATCATCCATCGCCAGAAATCCAAAGGCCACACCGGCGCTCTCCAGCCGCTCCACCACCTGGTGGTCAGCGCCGTCTTTTACACCCAGGACGACGTCGGGCCGAGTCGCCAGAATTGCCTCGTAGTCGGGGTCGAGCATTCCTCCGATCTTGGGTATCTCCGTTGCCGGCGGCGGCCAGTCACAATAGCGGGTAACCCCCACCACCCGATCTCCGAGACCCAGCTCAAAGAGGAGCTCCGTGATATTGGGGGCCAGCGATACGATCCGCTGCGGATCCTGTGGCCATTCATCGCTGCGCGTAAAGTCGTCGCTCTCCTCCACCTTCTCCTGGAGCGCCTCCTCCGGCGCGTACTCCGAGACCGGCTCCGGGGTTTCTCGATCGCACCCCACCGCTGCGATCATTACTCCCAGACAGGCTATCACTATCCATCTCATATCCACGGGCGGCTCCATCACGGTTCGACAGGCTTAGATTTCTTATAGTAGGCTGGCAGCGATTATTGCAAAACCTGGTCTCGTTGATACACTATGTGGGAAGTCCGTACCCAATCAATCGAGGAATCTTAAAAATGGCTCGAGGCGACAATATCTCGGCGAGAGAAATCGACGCCATGATCACGCAGCTGGAAAAGCGCATCGATCAGCTCAAGAAGCTGTACGAGCGCTATTTCATCGGCATCGACAAACGCCCCCCCTTACCGATGCGCAGACAGGTGGTGCGAGAAGTTTTTGAGTTGGAACAGGTCTACATCAATAATACGGCTCAAAAATTCAAACTTCGAAGCGTGGTTCAACGCTTCAACACCTTAAAAACGTACTGGACTCGGACCATGCGTCAGATCGAGGAGGGCACCTACCACCGCGATCGAAGTCGGGCCGAGCGTCGAAAGAAAAAACGAGAGCGTCGAGAAGCCAGAAGAGAAGAACAGGAACAATCCTTTGAGGTCGATCTGGACGCCGACTTCATGGGAGATCTGGCCGATATTGACCTGGAAGAGGTGTTCAACGAGCCCGGAGACCAGCCCGCTAATCAACCCGCTTCGACACAATCCGCAGGACCTTCCGACGCCGAGAGAGAACGGATCAAACAGGCCCGCCTGGCCGAAATTCAGCGCAAATTGGGCCTCGGTGCAGGGAGCGAGCCGGCACCGGCGGAGTCACAAACGCGCCAACCGGCACCTCCACCAGCCCAGGCTCCCAAACTCTCCGCCCGGGAGCAAAAACTGCAGGCCATGCGCCAGAAGCTCAATCAAAAAGACGCCCCGACCCCTTCCGCCACCTCCCAGCCGAGCTCTCGCAGCGAGAAATTAAACCGCTTGAAAAATAAGGTCGCCCGCCAGAAAAGCTCGCCGCGCACCATCAACCGCTCCCGGCCGGCCTCCGACACCGATACCCGATCTCCTCGGGAAACCGGCAGTCAACGGGTCGTCCAACGCCCCGATGCGACTTCCAGCAGCGATGACAACGCCAAACGGGTCTATAAAAGCCTCATCGAAGCCAAACGTCGCTGCAACGAGCCCACCGATAATTTGAGCTTCGACGCCGTCAAGCGTTCCATGGACAAACAACGGCAGTCCCTGCAACAAAAACGGGGCTCTCGCAACGTCGATTTCCAGGTCGTCATCAAAGACGGGCGGGCTTTTCTCAAGCCTGAGACCAAAGACTAATTTAGCGCATCGGAGCGCCGTCGTTGACGAAAAAGATGGCCCACCAATTGGTCCACTAAGGGCTCGATCGTCTCGTCTTGATAGGCGGATACGGCGATCGCGTTATATCCCTCGGCCACCGAACGGGCCTCTTCCTCGTCGATGAGATCCATCTTATTGAAGACCACCAACTGCTCCTTATCGCCCAGATCAATCTCGCTTAAGATCCGGTTGACGGCCTTGATTTTGGCGGCGTATTCCTCGTCGGCGATATCCACCAGGTGGATCAAGAGATCGGCCTCATCTAACTCTTCCAGCGTCGCTTTGAACGCCGCCACCAGATCGGCAGGCAGGTCGTGGATAAATCCCACGGTGTCCGTAAAGATGATCTCTCGCTCGTCGGGAAACCGAAGGCGCCTGGAGGTGGGCTGAAGAGTGGCAAAGAGCTTGTCTTCGCTTAACACCTCGGACTTGGTCAACTGATTGAGCAGGGTTGATTTTCCGGCATTGGTATAGCCCACGATACTCACTGTGGGCAGTTGATTATTGACCCGTCGGGCCCGCCGAATTTCTCGTTGTTTGCTCAACTGCTCAATATCTTTTTCCAGCGCTCGGATCCGATCCCGAGCGCGGCGTCGATTGATCTCTAGCTTGGTCTCTCCCGGTCCCCGCCCGCCGATGCCACCGGCCAGTCGACTCATTCCGGTGCTCTTTTGATGAAGTCGGGGCAGGTTGTATTTTAATTGGGCCAGCTCCACCTGAATCTTACCGTCTCGAGAGGTCGCCCGCTGGGCGAAGATGTCGAGGATCAGCTGGGTGCGATCGATGACCTTTAAGTCGGTCTCGTTGGTGAGTCCCCGCAGTTGTCCCGGTGTGAGATCCTGGCCGAAGACGATGAGATCTACATCGAGCTGCAGGGCTCGCAGAGTGAGCTCTTCGATCTTTCCCTTTCCAAGGCCGTATTTGGGGTGCATCCGATTTCGACGCTGGATCATGGTGTCTACGATATCGACCCCGGCGGTGGCGCAGAGCTCGAGCATCTCTTCTAACTCCACCTCCTCGGCGCGCCCATCACGGGTGGAGACGTAGGCCATCATCGCCGGCTGGCCGCCGGTGGTCTGCACCTCGGCGGCTTTTCGTTGAAACTCACTCTCCAGCTCATTGATGAAATAGGTAAAGCTGAGATCGATCTCCGACGGATTCGCCGCAGTCTCGATCTCCCAGATCCTGTTGTCGGGGTTCTCCGGAACCAGGTGAGCGTAGGCCACTTTGCCGGGATATCCGCCGGGGCCGACGGCGATAGAGACCACCAGATCGAGCTGCAGCTTCGACAGGTCCGTGAGATCGTCGTGGGTCAACTC